>NZ_AJWE01000025.1:0-17144 GCF_000281145.1 Rhizobium sp. CF142
CCCCCGCCGCACCGTCAGGCGCTGCGGCGGAAAGCGCGACAGGGCCGTTCGGCGTCGCAAGCTTTCCGTCCTTCAGCGCAAAGATGTTTTCGAAACCGACGAAATCGGCGACGAAGGAGGAAACAGGCTTGTTGTAGATGTCCTCGGGTGTGCCGATCTGCTCGATACCGCCGTTCAGCATCACGATGATACGGTCGGCAAGCGCAAGCGCTTCCGCCTGATCGTGGGTCACGAAGATCATCGTTACACCAGTTGCCTTCTGGACGCGCTGCAACTCGGCACGCATTTCAAGGCGAAGGCGGGCGTCGAGGTTGGAAAGCGGCTCGTCGAGCAGCAGCACTTTCGGCTCCATGACCATGGAGCGGGCGAGCGCCACGCGCTGCTGCTGGCCGCCCGAAAGTTCGCCCGGCTTGCGGCCAGAAAACTTCGCAAGGCCGACGGATTTGAGGCCGGCATTGACCTTGGCATTTAGATCCTGGCCGCGAAGGCCCTTCAGGCGCAGACCGAAGGCGACGTTTTCATAGACCGTCAGATGCGGAAAAAGCGCGTAGGACTGGAAAACGAGGCCGACGGCGCGCTTGTTGGCGGAGACGCGGGTGATTTCAGCACCATCGAGATTGATGCGGCCGGAGGCCGGATTGAGCAGGCCGGCAATGGCGCGCATCGTCGTCGTCTTGCCGCAGCCGGAGGGGCCGAGAAGGGCTACGAGCTCGCCCTTGGCGATCGACAGGTCGAGGTCCTTCACCGCGACTGTATCGCCATAGGCGAGCGTCAGCTTGTCGAGTTGAAGGTAGGCATCAGACATAGCGAGAGAATCCCAGGAAACGTTCGGCGAGGAAGACGATGCCGATCGAAAGGAAGGCGAGCAGCGCCGAGAGCGCGGCAACGGATGGGTCGTAGGTGGTCTCCATATAGCCCAGCATGTCGATCGGCAGCGTGCGCACGCCGGGGCCGGAGAGGAAGAGCGAGACCGGCACCTGATTGAAGCTGGTGACGAAACCAAGGATGAAGGCGGCGAGAATGCCGCCGCGGATATTCGGCATGACGACGCGGAAGAAGGCGCCGAGCCGCGAGGAGCCGAGCAATACGGCGGCTTCCTCGATGTCCGAGCGCAGATTGCCGAGGCTCGCCGATACCACGCGCACGGCATAGGGCAGGACGAGCGCCGTATGGGCGAAGAAGAGCGCCAGCGTGATGTTGAAGCCGAAGGGCACGACCAGATACCGAAGCAGCGCCAGACCGACGATGATCCCGGGCACGATGATCGGCAGCGAGACGATGGTCCTCACAGTTTCCGCGCCCGGTAGCCGGTAGCGCGACAGGGCATAGGCGGCGGGAATGCCGAGGATAAGGGCTGCAACCGTGCCGA
Source organism: Rhizobium sp. CF142 (assembly GCF_000281145.1). Classification (NCBI taxonomy): domain Bacteria; kingdom Pseudomonadati; phylum Pseudomonadota; class Alphaproteobacteria; order Hyphomicrobiales; family Rhizobiaceae; genus Rhizobium; species Rhizobium sp. CF142. Next base: position 1,370 of record NZ_AJWE01000025.1, read on the forward strand.
AGACCGCAAGGAACATCGACATGGCGAAGCTGTCGCGGAAGCTATCGATGGTGAAGACCTTGGCGACCCAGCGCAGCGACAGACCCTGCGGCGGGAAAGCCAACGTATCGCCGGCCGAAAGCGAAGCGGCGATGATGATCAGGAACGGGCCAATCAGGAAAACCAGCAGCAGGAACAGCACGACCGGCGAGAAGAGGCGGATGCTCATCGGCGGTTCCTCGCGGTGGCAAGGCGTTTCAACAGGATATTGGCGGCAAAGCTCATGACGATCAGGATGAAGGCGATGACGCTCGCCGAGACGAAGTTATTGGCGACGGAAACCTGCTGATACAGCAGCGTTTCCAGCATCAGCACCTTGGAGCCGCCGAGGATGGCCGGCGTGATATAGGCCGTCAGCGAGCCGGTGAAGACCAGCGTGCCGCCGACGACGAGACCTTCCTTGGTGAGCGGCAGGATGACCTTCCAGAAGACCTGGAACCAGTTCGCGCCGAGCACGCGGGCAGCTGGAATGGCATCCTTCGGCATGTTCTCGAGTGCGCTGATGAGCGACAGGATCATCAGCGGCAGGAAGAGCTGCAGCAGGCCGATGAAGATGGCGGTTTCGGTGAAGAGCAGCCGCAGCGGCTCGGCGCTCAGACCGAGACCCGTGATGGCTTCATTGACGATGCCGGTGCGGCCGAGAATGACGATCCAGGCATAGGTGCGGGCGACTGGCGAAATCATCAGCGGCAGGGTGACGAGGCCGATCATGCGGCCTTTGCCCTTCGGCGGCAGGTTGACGATCGCAAAGGCGGCCGCATAGCCGATGACGGCCGAAACCGCCGTCACTTCGAGGCCGAGCCGGAAGGTGCGGAAGAAGACGGTGCGGTTCAGCGTTTCGGAGAAGAAATCCGTATAGGCGGCAAGCGTCCAGGCTCCACCACTGCGAAAACCTTCCGAAAGCAAGATTGCGACGGGCAGCAGAAAGACCACGACGGCGAAGATCGCTGCCGGCAGGGCAAGCGCCAGGGCTTCTGCGCGGTTCTGGAACATGAGACGCCTTTCGAGCGGGGAAGGGTCGGTCCCGGCCGCTGCCGGGACCGGTTTCAGAAATGGCCTACTGGCCGACCTTTTCGTTCCATTCCTTCAGCCAGCCATTGCGGTTGTCGAGGGCGGCTGCGGACTGGATCAGTTTCAGGCTCTTGGCGGTGTCTTCGCCATAGGTGATGTTGTTGGCAACCGCGTCGGAGACCTTGACCTCCTTGTTGGCCGGGCTGTCGATCAGCTTTTCGGCGAGCTTGGTCTGGACTTCGGTCGACAACCAGAAATCCATGAACTGCAGCGCGAGATCCTGGTTCTTCGAACCCTTGGTCAGGACCAGCACGTTCATGCCGCCGGTCTGGCCTTCTTTCGGCGTTGCCCAGGCGACGGGGACGTTGAGTTTGGTAAAGCCTGCCCAGGAGAAGCGGCCGATCGGAGCGGCCCAGATTTCTTCCTGCTGCATGAGCTGCACGAGCTGGGAGGACTTTTCATAGAAGGTGACGATCTCATCCTTCTTTTCGCCAAGCGCTTCGATCGGCGCCTTGAGGTCCGGGGTGTCCTTGCCGAGCGCGAGGCCGAGCATATAGAGCGCCGGCGGACCCTGGTTGGTCGTGACGTTCGGGAAGGCGACGTGGCCGACATATTCCGGCTTCAGGAGGTCGGCCCAGGACTCGATCTTCATCTTGTCAGAGCGATAGGCGATCGAGGTGGCGTAGAAGGTGTAGCCGACGCTCATGCCGTCGCCGTTCGGATCCTTGGCGACATCATAGAGCTTGGAGAAGTTTTCGAGCTTGGACGTATCGACCTTGTCGATCAGGCCGGCGCGGGAAGCGGCGAGGCCATCAGCCATGGAGACGGCGGCGAGATCGACCACCGGATTGGCTTTGTTGGCTTCCATCTTGGCGATGCGCTCGACGCTATTGCCGGTTTCGACAACGAGCTTGCAGCCGCACTTGGCTTCGAAGGGGGCGTAGACGATCGTCTTGTAGTCATCCTGCGCGAAGGCGTAGACGGAAATGGTGAGCGTGCGTTCCTGTGCCGCGGCGCCGAGGGGGGAAAGTGCAGCGAGCACCACCGATGCAATAAGAGCTTTCTTCATTCTATAGGTTCTCCATCTCTGAGGTTTTTGGTGCCGGGTTCGCGAGCCCGGATGACTGGCGGATGATGAGCTGCATGGGCACGCGTTCGGTCTCCGCCGTAACCAGCACGCCCTCTCGTGTGCCGCTTTCGTTTATTCTGTCGACCAGTGCCGAGACGGCGATTTCGGCGATGGTATCCATGTCCATCCTCACCGTTGTCAGCGACGGCGTGACGACAGGCGACCAGATGAGATCATCGAAGCCGGTGACGCTGACATCGGCGGGCACGCTGATCCCCTCCTGCTGCAGTTCGGTCAGCGCGCGCAGCGCCTGCAGGTCGGAAAGGGCGGCAAAGGCGGTGAAGCCCTGACGCGCCTTTTCCGCAAGGCCCAGCCGGCAACCGGCGCCCGTCTCGTTCTCCAGCCTCTCGATCCAGAGTGTTTCGGAGCGCATGCCGGGCTGCAAGCCGGCCCTGATGCCGCCGGCGCGGTCATTCTGGACATTGGATTCGTGATTATTGCCGATGATCAGGATCTGCTTGTGACCGAGGCTGGCGAGATGGGCGGCGATTTCCCTGCCGCCCTGCCAGTGGTCGGCAGCGACCGTATTGCCGGGCGTGGAGGCGGTATCGATGACCGCGACCGGGCAGCTTGCGGCGGAAATGCGGGTGGCGCGGCGCGGTACAACCACCATGCCGTCAACGCCACGCTCTACCAGCCGGTTGATCGCTTCGGTCTGCGCCGTGATATCGCCGCGGGAGTCGGCGATCAGCACGCCATAGCCTGCAGCGGATGCAGCATATTCGATGGCCTGTGCGATCTTCGGAAAGAGAGGATTGGCGATATCAGGCAGGACGAGGCCCAGCACGCCACTGCGGCCTGTGCGCAGCGCCCGTCCGGCCTGGCTCGGCACATAGCCGAGTTCGGCGGCATGCGCGCGAATTCTTTCGATCAGAGCGTCGGAAACCCGGCCTTTGCCGGAGAGCGCATTCGAGACCGTAGCAACAGAGACGCCGAGCGACGTCGCTATCCTGTTGAGATTGGGTCCCGGGCGTTGTGAGGCCATTGTTTTGAAGCGCCGCGCTTAATCGTTTAATCAATTGCATAGCGTAGCGATTACGGCTTGTCGAATCCAAATTCCTCCCATGCGCATATTATCTATCCCGGGAGATATCCACGCAAAGAAAAAGCCCCGCGGAAACCGCGGGGCTTCGGAATAACACTATGCGAGGACCTTAGCTGCCCTTGGTAACCTTGACCGGTCCCGGACCGGTGGTCTTGCCGCCTGGAGCGAAGCCGCCGCCGGCTGCGATGTTGAGCGCGGCGTAATCCTTTGCCATCTGCTGAACAGCGGCGGCAAGGCTTGCCTGAGCAAGAGAGACCTGACGCTGGGCGTCGAGAACATCGAGCAGCGAGGAGGCGCCGTCCTTGTAGGATGCCGTCGAGAGCTCGAGGGTTTCCTGCGTCGTCCTGACCTGGGCGCGCAACGCATCAACCGTCTGGGCATCACGGCGAACGGCCGACAGGGCGTTTTCGACCTGCTCAATTGCCGTCAGGACGGTCTGCTTCCAGGCGAGATAGGATGCGGCTGCGTCGGACTTGGAGACGTCGACATTGGCGCGCAGGCGGCCACCATCGAGGATCGGCAGGTTCAGGGTCGGGCCGAAGGACCATGCCGACAGGCCGCCGTGCAAGCCGCGCTGGTTAATGTAGCTAGGCGAGATCGAACCGGATAGCGAGATCGACGGATAGAGCTGAGCTTCGGCGACACCGATCTGGGCGGTGGCAGCGGCGAGGTTCCGCTCGGCCTGGCGAATATCCGGACGGTTGCGGATCAGGTCGGCCGGAATGCCGGAATTGATACCGCCGCGGAAAGTCGGCTGGCCGGAGCCACGCAACAGTTCATCGACCATGGAACCGGCCGGCTGGCCGACGAGGGTGGCGATATGATGAGCCGAAACGCGGATGTTGGTTTCGAGGCCGGGGATTTCTGCGAGCGTCGACTGGACGAGACCTTCAGCCTGCACGACGTCGAGGCGGGACGCTGCACCTGCATCAAGCTGGAACTTGGTGAGGTCGTAGGTTTCCTGACGAGACTTCAGGTTGGCCTTCGAAAGCGCGAGGCGCTGCTGATAGAAGCGCAAATCGATATAGGTAGAGATAATGTCCTGGATGTAGGACAGCTTGGCAATGTCGGCACCCGCGTAAGCGGAATCAAGCGAGGCGAGGGCGCTTTCCTTGCTGCGCTTGTAGAGGCCGAAGAGATCGAGCAGCCAGGACAGCGAAAGCTGGCCAGCGCTGGTGTTGCGGGTATCAAGCTGGGTACGCAGTTCGCCCGTCTGGCCACTGACGGTGTGGGAAGCACCGACATCGAGGGCGGGCAAGGCGCCGGCGCCGGCGATGGTCACGTTGGCGGATGCGGAATTGATGCGCTCAATGGCCTGCTGAACCGTCAGGTTCTGGGCAAGGCCGGTCTGAACAAGGCTGTCTAGCTTGCGGTCATTATAGGCAGTCCACCAGGCCGTGGTAGCGACATCGCCGTTGCTCTTTTTGCCGCCTTCACTGAATTTTCCAGGAAGCGACATTTCAGGGGGTACGTGATCAGGGCCTAATACACAGCCCGACAGCAATAACAATAGCGCCGGTGTGGCATAACGAAGAGATACCATGCATTTCATCCTGTAACTCGAGCAAGTCAATTCTTGTCCGAAGCGTCATGCTTCACTATCGGCCCGACGCGCCTCGTTCTTTACGCTAAACACATGCCGAAGCAGTCCGTGCGCAATGTAGCAATCCGGAAAGCTTTCTCACAGTGCATTTATATCACACTCCCGCCTCATTTTTTTGCCGTGTGGCAAAGATGCGGCGGATCACGACGAAGAAGGACGGCACGAAGAAAATGCCGAGCATCGTCGCCGAAAGCATCCCACCGAGCACGCCGATGCCGATCGCGTTCTGGGCAGCGGAACCCGCGCCCGTGGCGATGGCCAAAGGCACGACGCCGAGAATGAAAGCCAGAGAGGTCATGATGATCGGGCGCAGGCGCAGCCTTGCTGCTTCCAGCGTTGCCTCGAAGAGCCCCTTGCCCGTCTCCATTCGGTCCTTTGCGAATTCCACGATCAGGATCGCGTTCTTCGCGGCAAGGCCGATGGTCGTGAGCAGGCCCACCTTGAAATAGACGTCGTTCGCCTGCCCGAAGAGCGTTGCTGCGGCAAGCGCGCCGAGCACGCCGACAGGCACGGCCATGATGACCGAGAACGGGATCGACCAGCTCTCGTAGAGCGCAGCCAGGCAGAGGAAGACGACGAGAACCGAAATCGCGTAGAGCATCGGTGCCTGCGAGCCGGAGAGCCGCTCCTGATAGGAGATGCCCTGCCAGGCGACCGTATAGCCGCCACCGAGCTGTTCGGTCAGAGCTTCCATCTCGTTCATGGCTTCACCCGAGGAGACGCCAGGGGCTGCCGCTCCGTCGAGCGGGATAGCACTGACGGCGTTGAACCGGGCGAGCGACGGCGCGCCATCGACCCATTGCGTTGTCGTGAAGGCGGAGAAGGGCACCATCTCGCCGGCGTTGTTGCGGGCATACCAGTGGTTCAGATCGGTCGGCTGCATGCGGAAGGGGGCGTCGCCCTGCACGTAGACGGGCTTGATCTCGCCGTTCAGCGTGAAGTCGTTGACGTCGCGGCCGGTGAAGATGATCGACAGCATGGAGTTGACCGAGGCGAGGTCGACACCCATGGCGCCGATCTTCTCCTGATCGATCAGGATCTTCATTTGCGGCTCGACTTCCTTGTTATTCGAACGCAGCGCGACGACCTTGCCAGTGGCGCCAGCCATCTGGATCAGCCGCTTGGAAGCGGCCGTCAGGGCTTGATTGCCATGACCGCCGGTGTCCACCAGATACATGGAGAAGCCGCTCGACACGCCGAGACCCTGGATCGCGGGCGGTAGCAGCGCGAAGACCTGCGCCTCGCGGATCGTGAAGAAGTTCTTGAGAGCCCGGTTGACCACTGACTGCGCGCTGAGATTGGGATCGGTGCGCAGCGAAAAGTCCTTGAGCTTGGTAAAGACGATGGCGCTGTTCTGGCCCGAGCCGTTGAAGCCGAAGCCGAGCGCACCGAAGACGGAATCCACCGCATCCTTCTCGTTTTCACGGAAGTATTTTTCGACCTTTTCAACGACGGCCTGCGTCTGCTGCGTGGTGGAGCCCGGCGGCGTGGTGACGATGGTCAAGAGTACGCCCTGGTCTTCCTGCGGCAGGAACGAACTGGGCAGGCGCGTGAAGAGATAGGCGCAACCGACGCCGATCAGCAGGAACACGAGCATGACGCGGATCGGTCGCTTCAAGAGGTAGCCGATGGTGCGGACATAGCCGTTAGTCGAGCGGGTGAAGTTGCGGTTGAACCAGTCACCGATGCGATGCTTCTTATGCTCGTTGACCGGCTTCAGCATCGTGGCGCAGAGCGCCGGCGTCAGCACGATGGCGACGAGCGCAGACAGCAGCATGGCCGAAACGATGGTGATGGAGAACTGGCGATAGATGATGCCGGTCGAGCCGCCGAAGAAGGCCATGGGAATGAAAACGGCGGTCAGCACGAGAGCGATGCCGACGATGGCACCGGTGATTTCACCCATCGACTTCTCGGTCGCTTCAAGCGGCGAGAGCTTTTCCTCCGACATGATGCGTTCGACGTTTTCCACGACGACGATGGCGTCGTCGACGAGAAGGCCGATCGCCAGCACCATGGCAAACATCGTCAGCGTATTGATCGAATAGCCTGTTACCGCAAGGACGCCGAACGTGCCCAGAAGCACGACGGGAACGGCGATGGTCGGGATCAATGTCGCACGCAGGTTCTGCAGGAAGATAAGCAGGACCACGAAGACGAGAACGATCGCCTCGATCAGCGTATGTACGACCTTCTCGATCGACAGCTCGACGAAGGGGGTCGTGTCGTAGGGATAGGTGATCTCGACGCCTTCCGGCAGGCCGCGGCCGATCGTTTCGAGCGCGGTGCGGACACGGGCGGCGGTATCGATGGCATTTGCGCCAATCGCAAGGTTGATGGCGAAACCTGATGATGGCTGGCCATTATAGCGCGAGCTGCCACCATAGCTTTCCTGACCGATCTCGACGCGGGCGACATCGCTGAGGCGGACTGTCGAACCGTCCTTTTCGACCTTCAGGATGATGTGCTCGAAATCCGCGACGGTGGTGAGCTGGCTCTGCGCGGTAATCGTGACGTTGATCTGTTGGCCAGGGACGGCCGGTTGGGCGCCGAGCGAGCCGACGGAGACCTGGGTGTTCTGTGCCTGGATGGCCGAGGTCACGTCGCTGGGGGTAAGCTGGTATTTCTGCAGCTTGAACGGATCCAGCCAGACGCGCATTGCATAGCCGGAGCCAAACACGTTGATGCTGCCCACGCCTTCCAGACGCTGGATCTGGTCCTCGATCGAGGTCGACATGATGTTGCCGAGGTCGACGGAGGTGCGCTTGCCGTCCGTTGAGACTAGCGAGCCGACGAGAAGAATGCTCGAGGTGGAGCGCGTGACGCTGATACCGGCATCGATGACGTCGCCTGGGAGCTGCGACTGGACGAGCTGCAGCTTGTTCTGCACCTGCACCTGCGCGATGTCAGGATTGATGCTGGTGCCGAAGGTCAGCGAAATGCTGGCTGAGCCTGTCGATGAGGTCGAGGTCATGTAGGTCAGGTCATCGAGACCAGTCATGCCGTCTTCGATGATGGTGGTCACCGATTTTTCGACCGTCTCCGCGCTCGCGCCGCGATAGCTGGTGTTGATGCGGACCGTGGTCGGCGCAATATCGGGATATTGCGAGATCGACAGCGTGAAGATGGCGAGCAGACCGGCGAGCATGATGGTGATCGCAATGACCCAGGCGAAGATCGGTCGTCGGATGAAAAACTTGGCCATCGGTTATTCCTGTACGGCTGGGACGGTGACGATACGAATGTGCCTGCGCATTACTTTGCAGCGGGCTTCTGTTCGCCTCCGGCCACGGGCTGATCGGCAGGGACAACCACGCCGTTGTCGTTGATCTTCATTGGAACCGGCTTTACCGGCATGCCTGATACAATCGACTGCAGGCCGCTGATGATGAGCTGATCGCCGTCCTTCACGCCTTGCGTCACCAGCCAGGAATTGTTGGAGGGTGTGGCATTTTCGAAGACACGGGTCTCGACCTTGCCCTCGGCGGAAACGAACTGTGCCGTCAGGCGGCCGTTGGCGTCGCGGGTGGTCGCAAGCTGCGGCAGGGAATATCCGGTTTCGGCACCGAGTTCGACCGTGGCACGTACATACATGCCCGGCAGGACGACGCGGTCCGGATTTGGGAAAACCACGCGAATGATGAAGGTGCCGGTCGTTTCGCTGACGACCTGCTTCGACATGTCGAGCTTGCCCTTCTGATTATATTCGCGGCCGTCTTCAAGGATCAGGCGGAACGCAATGTTGTTGTCCTCGCCCTTGACCTCGCCGGCAGCGATCGCATCGCGCAGCTTCAGCAGGTTGGTGCTTGATTCCGTCAGCGAAATGTAGATCGGATCGAGCTGGCGCACGGTGGTCAGTGCGGTCGACTGGTTGGCTGCAACGACGTTGCCGATGTTGTAGGCCGTCTGGTCGATGACGCCATCGAAGGGAGCCGTGATCTTTGTGTGATCGAGGTCGATCTGCGCCGCGGTCAATGCCGCCTTTGCGGATTCGACCTCTGCATTTGCCTGGGCAAGAGCCGTGCGGGCGGTCTCGAATTCGATCTGTGTTGCGCCGCTGCCGACCAGACGCTGGTAGCGGTCGAAATTGCTCTGGGCGCTTGGCACGCTTGCCTGAGCCTTGGAAATCGCAGCCTGGGCCTGCTCGACGGCTGCGCGGTAGGCGGCATCGTCGATTTGGTAGAGCAGGTCGCCCTTCTTGACTTCGCCGCCTTCCTTGAAGGCGATTTCACGGATGATGCCGTTCACCTGCGGACGGATATCGGCCACCTGAAAGGCTTCGGCGCGGCCAGGCAGGATCGTGGTGATCGGATAGGTATCCTTCTTCAGCGTGACCACACCGACCGGGGCAGCCTGCTGGGCAGCAGTGCCTGCGCCTGCATTGCCGGCGGGCTTGCTGCCGCTCTCGTTGCAGGCGGCCAGGCCCATAACCAGCAAGAGGGCCGAGGAGACGATGAGGGCACGCCAAATCATGCTGAATTCCTGTGCGGTGGCAGTAGCGGTTCAATCGCCGGCCCTATGTGGCGCCGCTCTATATAGGAGTGATGATTGATCCGGAAACAGATGCCGTTATCCGATATTAAGAAAAGCTTTACGAAGTGACGTAATTCAGCAATCGTCACTTAGCAAGGGTTATTTTGCAGTGCGGCATCCACGAAACACACGATTTTTTCCGCACGGTGAACAAGTGTGTTCTTGTCGTCCTTGGCGATAAGAATGGGATGCAGAACACAGGCCAGAACGTCTGCAACGGTGCGGGCTGCCGCATCCGTATTGTCGCAATGGTAATTGCCTTCGGCCACGCCTTCGCGAATGATCTCGCCGAGCTTCTGCTCTATCCGTTCGCGATAGCGATGACCGGCGTCGAGTTTGGCGTCGATCGTCGAGATCACCATTTCGAAGATGTAAGGGTTCTGCTGGATGTCCTGCAGATGACTGTCGAGCAGGCGCAGGACGAAGCTCAGCAACTGCTCCTTCGGCGGCAGGCTGGTGTCGACGGCGGCGAAGCGCTCCGTGGCGTTGCCGAGATGGCGCTCGGCAATCGCATCGACAAGCACCGTCTTTGATTGAAAATGCTTGAAAACATTGGCCGGCGACATATGCAGCGACGAGGCGATATCGGCGATGGAAACTGCGACGAAGCCGCGCTGGCGAAACAGCGTCTCCGCCATCGAGAGGATATCCTCCCTGGTCTCTTCGGCCTTGCGTCTGGGCCTGCGTGCCATCTGTCCCCCGCCGGCTTGGCCCGGCACCCCTTTTTTCCAATGCTAGCGCGATTGGTTGAAAGGCTGCAAGCAGGCTCGCAGCTTTGTCTTCAACGGTTCAGGAAAAATAGGGCGCGAGATTTGCCCGGACACGCGCCGCTGGCGTTTCCCCGCGGTCGTCGGGTACGAAGCGTTCACCGGTGATCCATTCATAGGCTTTGATGTAGACGGCCGAGGTCTGCTCGATCAGCTCGACCGGAATTTCCGGAATTTCATCCTTGTAAGGGTCGCAGCGCTCGACCACCCAGGCGCGCACGAAGTCCTTGTCGAAGCTGTCCGGCCGCTTGCCCGCTTCGAAGGCGGCGGGGTAGGTTTCCGCCACCCAGTATCGGCTGCTGTCGGGCGTGTGGATTTCGTCGGCGAGAATGATGTTGCCATTCTCGTCCGTGCCGAATTCATATTTGGTGTCGACAAGGATCAGGCCGCGTTTTGCCGCCATTTCCTGGCCGCGGGCGAAAAGCGCCAGTGCATATTTCGAAAGCGTTTCCCACTGCTCTTTCGTCAGCAGTCCGCGGCTGACGATTTCGGCTGGCGTCAACGGCTCATCGTGGCCGCCATCGAACTCCTTGCTGGTCGGCGTGATGACCGGCTCGGGAAGAATCTGGTTGTCGCGCATGCCGTCGGGCAGGCGCATGCCGTACATCTCGCGCTCGCCCTTCTTATAGAGCGTCAGGATCGAGGTGCCTGTCGTGCCGGCGAGATAACCACGCACAACGATCTCGACCGGAAGAATGTCGAGCCGCTTGCCGATGACGACGTTCGGATCGGGATAATCGAGAACGTGATTGGGGCAAATGCCCTTCGTTGCCTCGAACCAGTAGCGGGCCGTCTCGGTCAGCACCTGTCCCTTGTAGGGAATGCAGGTCAGGATGCGGTCGAAGGCGCTCAGCCGGTCGGTGCTGATGATGATGCGCCGCCCATCCGGAAGATCGTAATTCTCGCGCACCTTGCCACGGTAGTAGTTCGGCAGTTCCGGGAAATGGGCTTCGGAGAGAATACGCACGGTGCCTGGCTGTCCTTCTATCGGCTTAGACTAAAGCGTGCCGCGATCTTTAAGGTTCGCTTCCCACGCTTTAGGTCTTTGTTTTACGCATGTCGTTATCGCAAAACCGCTCCACACTTTTGCGCCGCATGCTCTGACCCTGCTCTAGTTTCATTGCCGGGGAAGTCAAGCAAAGGCTCATTCAAAGCCAGAAGACGGCGATGAGAATGAGCGTGACTATATAGCCGGCGAGCGTCAGCGGCCAGCCGGCGCGCAGGAAATCGCCGAAGCGGTAGTTGCCGATGCTCATCGACAGGGTATTGTTGTGATGGCCGAAGGGGGTCAGGAAATCCTGCGAGGCGCCTGCGGCCACCGCGATTAGATAGGCCTGCGGCGGCTGCTGGCCGGCTCTTGCAAATTCCAGCGCAATTGGCGCAAGCACGATTGCGACCGTAGCGTTGTTGACGAAGGGCGTCAGCGTCATGGCGAGAAACAGAACGAGCGCAATGCCCCACAGGGGATGGCTGATCGGGAAGGCCAGGCTCAGCCATGCTGCGATGGTCTCGGCCGTGCCCGTTGTTGCGACCGCCTGGCCGATCGGGATCATCGCGGCAAGCATGATGATGATTGGCCAGTTGAGATCCGCCATTGCATGGCGAATGTTGAGATAGCCGGGCAGTGCGAGCGCCAGCACCACGAAGGCAAGAGCAATATCGGGGCGTAGGCCGAAGGCGGAAGCGACAACGCCGCAGGCAAAGATTGCAAAAGGCTGCCATGAAGCTGACGATCCGGGGGAGGGCGCTGCGGAGGCAAGCGGCAGGCATTCACATTCTTCCAATGCCTCAGCGATCGCCGCTTTCGGACCTTCCAGCACCAATATGTCGCCGATCGAAAGCTGCAGATCCGCAAAACGTCCTTCGATACGGGGAGAACGCATCGACAGTGCTGAAACAGTTACGCCGCGAGCGCGAAAGACTTCCAGTGATGCGATGCGCGAGCCGACGACTGTGCTTTCCGGCATGACGACGGCTTCGATGCTGACGAAATCCGGCTGCAGCCCGTGCGGATGGGCGTCTGGCACCAGCGCCTGCGAGGCGGCCAGATCCGCGAAGACCAAATCCGCGCCCTGTGCCAGCAGAATATCGCCCGGCTGGATGACCGATTGTTGGAGCGGGCCAAAGACGAAAGCCCTGTCGCGGATCAAGGCATGCGGCTGGATGCCGAAACGCTCGGGACATTGGGCAAGCGTTACACCGACGAGCGGCGAATGCTCGGGAATGCTGCGCTCCACGACGATGCGGCGGGCTGGCGAAGCTGGCAGTTCCGTGGCCTCGTCCGGCTCCGAAAACAATCGCTGCACGATCAGCGCGATCAGGAGAATGCCTGTTATGGCGACCGGAAGCCCGACATAGGCGAAGTCGAAGAAGCGGAAACCTTTGCCGGTGGTTTTTTCAAGCGCATCGCTGACGAGAAGATTGGCGGGCGTGCCGATCAGTGAGACGAGACCGCCGAGAAGAGCGGCGAAGGAGATCGGCATCACGAGCTGCCGGCGCGGAATGCTCATGAGCGTGCTCAGCCGCAACGCCAGCGGCAAGCTGATCGCAAAGGCACCGATATTGTTCATGAAGATCGAGATGAAGCCGGTCAGAGCGGAGATGCCTGTTATGACCCGGAAATGCGAGAGACCCGATGCTACGAAGCGCTCGGCAAGACTGTCGAAGAGTTTGGTGCGTGCCAGTACTTGGACGATCAGCAGGATTTCGACCACGGTGACGACGACAGGGCTTGCGAAGCCGGCAAAGATGCTATCGGCAGGATAAAGGCCGAGCACATAGCCCGCAAGCAATCCGCCGATCGAGATAACTTCCATGCGCAGGCGGTCGAGGGAGAACAGGAAGAGCATCGCCACCAGCAGGATCAGGAGGGCTGCTTGCTCAAGCGTCATCGGTGGTTCCTGTCTTCGATCACACGCCGAATGTAGCTCTTCGTCTCGCGCTGTATAGCCCGTTCAGACGAAAGAATGATCGGTCCTCACATGTGATCCTGATGTCGCTCAGGCAGGCCTGCGCCAATTTCCTTCGGCGGTCCGCTCAAGGATGGGCGTGGCAAAAACGCCCTTCGTGCGTGCCTGCCATTGAGGGCCTGCGGCGTCGAGTTTGGTGCGCCAGCGGTCCGATTGCAGCATGGCCGCGCCAATGACGACGGGTTCTGTGCCGCAGCTTGCGAGCAGATCGAGACCTGCGACAACAGAGGTCCCGCTCGATATGACGTCATCGATCAGCGCGACGCGGCGTCCTTCCAGCAGGGGCAGCATGCGCGGATCGACATAGAGCCGTTTCTGTTGTTCCGGCGTGGTGATCGATGAGAGGGCGACCGACAGTTCGTCGCGATACCAGAATTTGCGGGAGGTGCCGAGCGGCACATAACGGCTGTGGCCGAGCTTCTGGGCGACGGCCGCCGCAAGCGTCAGGCCGAGTGTCGGCAGGCCGGCGACCACATCGATGCCTGATGGTTCTATCTTTGCTGCAAGGCTCTCGGCGAGCACATCCAGCACCGCAAAGCTTGCCTGATTGATGATCAGCGAGGCCAGCGCATGCTCACCATCCGAAAGCACCCGAATCGGCAGCCGCAACTGCCTGCCATCTTCCAGTTCCGCTATAAAAAAGGAGGTGAAATCGCCGCCCGTTTCGAAACTATCAGGCGGATGGATTTCCTGCCAGAAATCATGCGGCATCATCTCGTTCATGATCGGTCCCGTATCGCCTTGCCGGTGCCGACCTTCCGGCGAAGGTCTTTCAGTTCAGATTCAGTCAGCGCCCTGACCGATCCCTTCGGCAGGTCGCCAAGCTCCAGTCCACCGATTGCGACACGCACGAGCCGCAGGCAGGCGATATCGAGCGCTTCCAGCATCCGGCGGATCTGCCGGTTGCGGCCCTCCTGCAGTTCCACTTCGATCCAGGAATTGCGGTCGCCCTCGCGCAGCTTGCGGGCAGCGGTGGCGCGCAGCAGTTCGCCGTCATGCCGAAGACCTGACATCATCGCTGCCAGCATGTCGTCATCGGCGATCCGATCGATCTGCACATGGTAGGATTTTGAGACGTGGGTGATTGGATCGAGCAGCGTCTGGGCGAATTCCGTATCGTTGGTAAAGAGCAACAGCCCCTCGCTCGCCTTGTCGAGCCGACCGACAGGAGAGAGGTGCGGGACATCAAAATCGGCCAGGCAGTCATAGACGGTCGGGCGACCTTCCGGATCATGACGAGTAGTCACAAGGCCGCGCGGCTTGTTGAGCATCAGGTAGATTCTGGCCTCTGCGACGATCTCTTTGTCATCGACCTTGATAAGGGCGGTCGAAAGATCGACCCATGCCGAGGGATCTGTGACAATGCGATCACCGACCGCGACGCGGCCCTCAGCGATCAGCCGTTCGGCCTGCGTGCGGGAACAATAACCAAGCTTGGAGAGCGCACGTGGAAGCGTGACCCGCTTGCCGGTCGGTTCGGCCTGGGGTCTGCTGCGTTCGTATGTTTTCTGCGGTGATCGCCGGCCTTTCACTTCGCCATCCCTGATGCGATTGCGAAAGCCGTTCTTTGCATGAACGACGCACGGATACCAGCAATGGTGCTCGAAATTCTGGGGAGTAGGGGATTTCGGATGCCGAAAGAAATCATCGACGCTTTAGGTAAAGCGCAGTGGGTAAGAAGAGTCTTTTACCGCCTCAAGGGCAGGCCATGAAACCGGCGAGTTCCTGTCGGTTCATCATAATGCCAGCTGCGGCCTTGGCCGGGTCCGGATGTGTATACGAGAGGCTCGGCATTTCGGGCAGATCGAGCGCCTGGCGCATGTTCATGATGCCGACTGCGCGACGTCCATCGCTGCTGTCGACGCTGACTTCAACGATCAGCTGCTCTCTCTTATTCTCCATAATGTCCTCCCTTCATTTTTATGTTCCTATTGCTCGCATTAAAAATTGGTTTTTCTAAGACATAAGTGTTTACGCATCCTGCAAAAAATGGATCTGCAGGATGTGTAAAAAATGCGGGATCTGGAGCTTGGCAGTTCAACGCCACCAGTGCCGCGGCTCGGGCTGCGAGGCGCCTGACAACATATAACCTGCCAGGAAGCCGATTGCGCCGGCAACCAGAAGCGCCGTCGTGGTCGCTGCTGGATGTTCGCGGGCCGTGCCAGCGACTGCCGCACCTTCGGCCCGGATCTGGGCAACAGCGCTTTTTGCGCGGGGAAGCGCGTCTTCGTAAGCCTTGCCGGCGCGGTCGCGCACTTCATAATAGGCTTCGGCGCCCTGAGCGGAAATCATCTTCTGCAGGCGGGAGACCTCCTGCTGCAGAGCGGCGATATCCTTGCTGACGGAAGTTCTGAGATCATCGGTATTGGCGGCCATGTCTGTCTCCTTTCCTTCAATGGGGAGGGAAACACGAAAAACCGCGTTAGGTTCCGAACCTTTCGCCACAATCCAATATGACGGTTGTTTGACAGTGGTGATGGGGCCGGCGTTTATTCTGCGTTAACCATAAAATTGGCCAAGGCACTGTTTTTTCGTGGCCTTTCCGCGTTTTTCGGAGGGTTTCCGGACGATTTTTTATCGTCTGGTAAAAGATTGTTCGGGAATTTTGTCCCAGAGGGTGGCCTGTGGATAACTTTCCACCAGAAAATCCCTTGTCGAATCAACCTGTTACAAAAATGT
>NZ_AJWE01000026.1:0-22266 GCF_000281145.1 Rhizobium sp. CF142
TTCGAGGAGCACGATCTGACCGTTAATGTCACTTACACCTGCGACGACACCTTCTCGCTGGTGTCTCTCGTCTCCGCCGGTCTTGACATTGGCTTCGCGCCGGAATGGACGCAGGATCTGCCGAACCGCGGCTTTGAGCTGAAGAAGGTGAGGGACGTCGATTTCAAGATCGGGCTCGGTCCCGCCTGGAACAGGGAGGATCCGACCGCTTCACGCGACGACATCATCGATATCGCCCGGTCTCTGGTGCGGTCGGGCAGGTGAAGCGGACCTTACTTGAGGCGGCCGCGAGATTGGCGAATCCGCAAACGTGGGAAATCGCAACGTTCCCGGACGCTTCGCTGATGTGGCGCAGGCGGGATATGCAGCTTGGAGGTACTCGCCGCAGTTTCTTGGAGCCGCTGCTTACGATCACCGGTGTGCCTGTCATGACGAGAAGTCGCGGGAAGAAAGTTGAGTGCCAGTAAGCGGCTAAACAGGCGGGGCAGATCTTCTCTTGCGACCAGCACACAAAGCCCCGCCATAGCCACTATGGCGCTTGCTGAAATGAACACAGCCCGGGCATCACCGCCCGGGCTGGCGGTATCCTGGCTCTGATCAGAATTCCGACCATTCCTGCTGCAATTTGTTGAGCGCTGTATTACCGCGTGCGGCAGGCACCGGGCGAGAGACAGGCGCTGACGCTCTAACGGAGGCTGGCGCCAATGTCCTGGAAGGGCCCAACGCACGGTGTCCGACCGCGGCTGTTCCTCCATCGCCGGTCTGGAAAGTGCCAAGCAATTCGCCCAGACGGCTGCTTTCCTGCGCGAGACCTGTGCCGGCGGCGTTCATCTGTTCGACCATTGCGGCGTTCTGCTGCGTCGCCTGGTCCATGTGGTTGACCGCGCTGTTGATCTCCGACAACCCCATAGACTGCTCTTGGGCGGCGGTAGCGATAGCGTCCATGTGCTGGTTGATCTGCTGCACAAGTTCGGCAATCGCAGAAAGGCCTTCGCCGGTGTCGTTGACCAGGCGTACGCCTTCGCTGACAGCGACCTCTGAATTGCCGATCAGGCTTTTAATCTCCTTCGCGGCACTGGCGGAGCGCTGCGCCAACTCGCGCACTTCCTGAGCGACAACGGCAAAACCCTTGCCGGCGTCACCGGCACGGGCAGCTTCCACCCCGGCATTCAACGCCAGCAGATTGGTCTGAAAAGCGATCTCGTCGATGACCCCGATAATCTGGCTGATCTGCCTGGACGAGTGCTCGATCTTGCCCATGGCGTTGACGGCGTTGTTAACGACCTGGCTTGAGTTTTCCGCGCGAGAGCGGGCACCGCGCACGAGATCGCGGGCGTCTCCGGCACGCTGGGAGGTCGATCGCACATTGGCGGTGACCTCCTCCAGTGCAGCGGCGGTTTCCTCGAGCGAAGCGGCTTGCTGTTCAGTACGCTTGGAGAGGTTGTCGGACGCTTGCGAGATCTCGACGCTGCCGCTGCTGACCAATGAAGCAGCCTGACCGACGCCCCGCATGGCGTCGCGAAGCTGCTTGACCGATGTATTGAAGTCGTGACGGAGTGCCTCGAACTGTGGCGCGAGAGCCGTATCGATTTCACAGACGAGGTCGCCGGCTGCAAGACGGCGCAGGCCTCCAGCGAGCGAGCCTGTTGCCTGTATCAAACGTTCTTCGGCTTCGGCCTCGGCGCGCCGCTGCACCTCGATACGCTCGCGCTCTGCGGAAACCCGTGCCTCTGCCGTTTGCTCTTCAAGTGCCTTATTGCGGATAGCAGCCTGCTGGAAGACCTCGACGGAGCGAGCCATTTCGCCAATTTCGTCACGGCGAGCGACACCGGCCACCTCGATCTTCAGATCGCCCTGCGCCAAGGCAGCCATCGACTGCGTGATGACGCCGATCGGCTTGGTGACGCGGAAGATGATGACGCAGATGCCGACAACACTGACGATAGCAGCGATGAGGAAGATCAACGTATAGAGAATGAACTGGGCGAATGCCTGAGACTGACTGGCAGCGGCTGCAGCCACCATGCCGTCCGCCGCAGCGGCCGCAGTATTGGTGATGAAGAGAAGGGCGTCATTGCCCATCGGCCGCCAAACGTCGAGGGACATCGGTGCCTTCTTGCCTGCAGAAAATGTCTCGAGAAGTGCCGCGCGCTTGGGAGCAAAATCGCCCCCGAAATAGCCGGTCTGTGTGGCCTGGTAGGCGTCCTTTATGATTTGAAGCGTGTCCTTGTGGTTCACGAGGACGCCGACCTGCTTCCAGGCGAAGGTGACGGCATAATCGTTGAGTTGGATCTTGCCGAGCTCCGCAGCTGTCATCGTCGCGCCTGCGCCAAGCGTGATGTTGAGCTGGAGGTTCGATGCCCCCGCAAGCGCACGCGTTGACCATGCCAATGACCGGATCTGGATCATTGCTGTCATCGACGGATCGCTTTCGCGAATTCGGGCTTCGATTGCTGTCGAGCCGGTTTCAAGCGCCGTCAGCAGATCCTGTCCGAGGTTAAGGGCGTTGTCCTGCAGCCCAGCGTCGCGGTCTGCCAGCTTTTTCGTCAACTGATCATCAAGCTTTGTCCGAAACGCCAGCACCCGGTCAAACGTGTTCATGACGTCGGCAATCGGCGCTTTGATCGCGTTGTCGTCGATATCGGCATAGATCGCCTTGGCGCTAGCCATGGCGCTGTCCACCAGCCCGCGATCCTTTTTCAGCGAAGCGAGCGTGCCGGCGAGTGCGTCGATTTCCATGTTTGCTGCGGATGAACCATCACCGCGCTCGTTGCGAAAGGTCGCAAGTGTCTGGAAAAGTGCGCGGTCAAGAGCGGTAAGCTTCGACACATCGCTGAAAACCTGCTTTTTGTTATATGCGTCCATCGCGGATGACGCGGTGAGCACACAGATCACCGCGCTCAGAAGAAGAAATATTCCAACCAGGATATTGCGGATAGATAAAGTCATAGTCGCCCCACTTGCGTTGCGGCTGACGTCTCGCTGGTGCGTGCACGACAGCTGAATTTGCTGGAACCGCTCGCGTCGATGCTTCAAAAAAAGACAATCCGCTGGCCGCCGAGTTCTTACTCGTTCGCAGGCTCATCATGGCCAGGTCCAATAGTGTCGCAGGATAGATCTGGTTTCATTGAAACAGCATTAAGAAAATTAGAAATGTGAGCGCAATTGCGCGCAATAGATCAGGGGCGGCCTTTCACGATCGCGCGGTCAGGATTTTGAGTGAGGTGGACCTACCGGCCAAGATCGCCCGTTGGATTGCCGGCAAGACGGCGCGCAGGATTGCGATCGTACCGATTGCTGCGAGTCTTTCCAGCAACACCTATGTGAGAACTGGAATCTTGGACGGATTTGGCTGGCTTAGAGCGTTCCAGTTGCGGTACCCATAGGACTGCAAAAGCGATTTGCACGACCGGGACAGCTGGAGAAACCGCGTCCGCATCTCCTAGAACAGGACCCTGATGAACGCGGATATGATAGCCGCCTGGGCGGTGGAAAACGGATTCCATGCGATCGATTCGCGGAGTTATCGTCGCCATGATAATGCAGGCGTGATCACGATCGAAATAAAGAGGATGTCATTCCTCCTCATCGATGAGAGGCAAGGATTGCGACCGCGCCTCATATCACGGTTGTTCAAAGACATTCCCCTTAATAGCGGGCGTGGCCGCTTGCACGGTCTTCTTCTTGACCGTTATCCCAATCGTTGAGTCCTGACGCGATCACTACAGCCCGGCCAATTTACCAAGGCGGCGGACCGGCGGCATCAAGTTTCCATTCCAATCAGCAAAGCGATAGTGATCCTTCGGGGGGATTTGCACGATCCGGCCTGTATCGAAGCTCTGGAGCGAGCACTTGCCAGGACGACGTTGCAGCGGGTTGCATAGCTCGTTCGCCGCTCAGCAAACAAAGGCTGTGATCGGCGTCGCAATACTGAACCGAATACCCGCCTGCGGACGACCGAAATCCGTTCGCTGCAAGGTACCGACCGCGGCGACGAAATAAAAGATGTCAAAGACCGAATTCCGCACAAATGCAGATCCACGCACCAATGCCACTCTGGAGCATTCGCCGTCGAAACTCGGTTTCCTGCACATCTCTGACAACGTCATCGTATTGGGATTTTCGCAATTGGTCGGCGCCATTCTGGTCGCCGGCATCGATCCAACTATTGACCGTCAATCACGCTTTGCCGCATCCCTCCAGGCGCGCTCGAACGGTAGGCGCCAAGCGTGTGGGGCAATGAGTTGGTGGATCGACTTCGGCCCCCAGCCGCCCTGGTCGTAGAGGCGTACGGGCGGCGGGTTATCGAGGAGAGGTTGGGAAACCTCCCAGAGCCGCTCAATACCCTCGGCCGTAGTGAACAGCGTGTGGTCACCGCGCATGGCGTCGAGGATCAGACGCTCATAGGCCTCCAGAACTTCGCCAATCAGGCCGGTTTCGCTCATGGCGAATTGCAGCGAGAGCTTGTCGAGCCGGAAGCCCGGTCCAGGGCGCTTGCCATAGAAGGAAAGCGAGACCTTGGAGGCATCAGCAAGGTCGAAGGTGAGGTGGTCAGGGCCCTGTGCCCCCACGCCAGAGCCGGCAGGGAACATCGATTTCGGGGGCTCGCGGAATGCGATCGAAATAATGCGCTGTCCCTCGGCCATGCGCTTGCCGGTACGCAGGTAGAAGGGCACGCCAGCCCAGCGCCAGTTGTCGATGGCGCATTTTAGGGCGATGAATGTGTCAGTGTCGCTTTCGGGATCGACGCCAGGCTCCTTGCGGTAGCCAATGTATTGACCGCGCACCACGTCGCGCGGCTCAATCGGCAACATGGAGCGGAACACCTTGTTCTTCTCTTCCGAGATTGGCGCAGGCTCTAGGGCAGTGGGCGGCTCCATCGCCATGAAGCCGAGGATCTGGAAGAGGTGGGTCACCACCATGTCACGATAGGCGCCGGTGGTCTCGTAAAAGGCGGCACGGGTGGAAAGTCCGAGCGTCTCCGGAACGTCGATCTGCACATGGTCGATGAAGTTGCGGTTCCAGATCGGTTCGAACAGGCCATTGGCAAATCGGAAGGCCAGGATGTTTTGCGCCGGCTCCTTGCCGAGGAAATGGTCGATGCGGAAGATCTGCTTCTCGTCGAACACTTCGTGCAACTTCTTGTTCAGTGCAACGGCACTGGCAAGGTCCGTGCCGAAGGGCTTTTCCATGATGATACGGGAGCGTTCAGTCAGCTTAGCCTGGGCGAGGAGTTGCACGGCCGGAAGGGCGGCACTTGGTGGCACGGATAGATAATGCACGCGCCGCGTCTCGGCGCCCAGTGCTTCCTCGGCCCTGTCGACCGCTTCCTTGAGAGCATTGGCGCCGGCAGCGAGTGGGACGTAGTCGAGCGATGCGGCAAACGCTTCCCATTCGGACTGCGAGAACTTGCGAGTCAAGAACTTGTCCAGCGAGTCACGGGCGATGGTGCGGAAGGCATCGGCATCGATGTCGTCGAGCGAGACGCCGATAATACGGCACCCTGGGATGAAGCCCGCATTGGTGAGGTGGAATAGCCCGGTCAGTAGCTTGCGCCTTGAGAGATCGCCCGTTGCGCCGACGAGCACAACGACCTGTGGATAGCCGGGGCCAACCCGAGTTGAATTCTTGCGCAAAACACTCATCCTCAAGTCTTCCGTTGTCCCTTGGGGATGGAGGTCGACCCCAGCTCCGCGCTGCCGCGAAGCGGCTATCTTCGTGCGTGATGCCATGACGTTGAAGCTCACCCCTCTAAGGTTAAATAGAGGCATGGATTGAGGAGCGGAGCAAGGGGGCGGTAATACCGTCCCGAAGTGCCGCGTCTTAGCGACTTCAGTCGCTCCTTGTCGACTTTCTTGATAGCAATGTCTTGAGCACCTCAGTCAGTAAGATGACCCAACTCAGAGGCGCAGGGCGGTTATTGACAGCAAATCCAAAGCTGACAGCAGCGTGCCCTCCGAAGGTGACGCCGCCGCCAGCCAGCCATTGAAACCGTCGAACCTTGCTGCGTATTCAGGCCAACAGGATGGTCACGAGTTCGAACCCCATCAAGGCGGCCATTTTGATCGCTGGCAGAGCTTGGCTACGATCGAGCAGCGGCCCAATGCATCCAACATGATAGCGATCCTCGCGAGATCGTCTTCGTTTAGCACTTCGACTGCGGAAGCAATGCGCTCCTGAAGATTGCGTTTGGCGCTCCAGCAGTTCTGAATTAGGTCCTTGAAAGGCAAGCCAGTCGACATCACTTCAGGTGCGATCGGATCGTTGCACCGATAGTTCCATTCCCAGGGCTTTATAGGAACTGTGGTCGCCGACGACGCGATGTCGTTAGGTTGCTCGATGGCGCCAGACCGGCGGAAACGGAGTTCCCTATCATTCAAGTTCGAGGCAAACTGAAGCGGAAAGTGCTGATTCAGTCTGTGCGTGCCTCTTCGCAACTCACATCTTCTATTCAACGAGGTGACTATTGACGCAGTTCTTCGAAACCACTCAAGGGATCATGGCAATGGGAGCGTTCATCGGCGCTGGCGGTCTAGTTGCTGGCTCCTTGCTTCCGATCGTCATTGGTTTTGCGAAGTCTGGTATCAACCGGCGCCCGAAAGCCGAAGCTAGAAACCTTGCGATGATGACGGTACTGGCCCTGGATGACTTTGTCGGAGCCAGCTATGCGGCCGTTCACGACATGCCCGAATTCAATCCCATGGATGAAGGCGAATTCGCGTTTCACGTTCCAGATCCAACCCTCGCACTTCCACAGGGCGCAAACTGGGACCTTCTTGGTCCCGAGCTTTCAGATGAAATTTTGTGGTTATCGAACCGGGTGAAGACGCTTTCGTATGCGTTGGATAGTCTCGACCTTTCCAGGCCCGGATACAATGGTTTCTTCGAACGGCGCCAAGAAGGTTACGCTGGTCTGGCGGCTGAAGCGATGGACATCATTGAGCGTATGCTCGAAGAGTTTGACCTCACGCTGCCTGCCAAGCCAGACTATTATCGCCAGCGTGAAGGTCTCGTGTCAGCTATTCAAAAGGCTGGAGAAAACAACTCGCTGCGCCGAAAGGCCGGCGCTGTCGCGCCCTCGAACGGGTCGAATGTGCTGCAACTGTTCCCAAAGGCGAACGACGACGCCGAGTAAACCTAGCGAATTCGTCGAACCAGTGTACAGGTATGCCTCTGCATGCACGGCCCCTTGGCGAACATCTTTGGGGTATTCCGGCATGGTCAAAATCCCCCTCCGGTCAGCGAGTAGCAATTGAACCCCGTTGAGCGAGGCAGGTTACTTCGGCTGGATGGTCCGCCACTGCATAGCTGCATTGCACAAAAAATGTTTTCCAACTGGTCAAAAAAAGAGCATAACGATCACAGCTGATGCAACACGACGGATTTCCTCCCAGTTCCGTCGTTTCAGCTGTTCCCCTCTGGAGGTTTATACCTTCACAATTAATGGGCCACGGTTCTCCGTCGGCCCTCTTTTTTTGCCTGCGAAGATCGTGTGTCGACGCCGGATAAGCCCCGAAGTCTTCGACCTTAGGTGTCCGATCGCTTCCGAGGGCATCGTGCTAGGTTGACGAAAGCAGTTTTCACTACAATAGGGCCTGGCCGAACCACGTGGTAACGCCAGGGAACATGAACCGGAGAACAATGGTGACCGAACCGACCGTAGCAGATGCAATAGATCGCGTTTATGTATCGATCCAGGCTGACAATGCTGACATCGACGCGCATATCGCGACCCTCAAGGCAGCGTTGGCCCGGGAGGGTTTGAAAGAGGCCGTATTCGACCCGGCAAGGCTCGTCCAGAACAATCGTTCTGGTAGAAAGCTCATGCAGGCTTACTTTCGGCAGCGCGGCGTGACGGTAAAATTCTCGGCCTAATAAAGCCTCCCGGTGACGCCAGAGGTGCACGGCACTTTTTGCAATGTTCGATCAGGGTGTCTCGGGACCGCGACACGGCGGAAGCTGGACTCCATGAACAGAACGTCGACCCGACCAGGGCGAGGGGACGAAGAACGTCATCCCTTCACCAAATCGATCGCTAGGGTAGTTCCGGGCCGCGACGTGTTCCGTAGAAAACTTATGGGGCGCTCAACCCGTTTCCGGGGAGCGCCCTTTTTGTTGCTCAAAGCGCAAAAACCGAAAGACTCGGCAGGCGATTTGACGTGCGGCGGAGATATCGGAGGGACGGCTTTGCGTAAAGCGTTTTTCACTGCAGATCTGCTATGCTTGCGGCCTCGCAACCATCGAATAGAGCACCATTTTGCGTGGATAAGTGTAGCCCCTTATGGGAGGTGATAATGACGCAAAGGCTTCGGAATATAGCGATCGGCTGCTTGCTGGTCGGGATAGCCGCGTTGGTTTCGGCGTGCACGACAGCCCACAATTCAAATCGCGGCGATTTTCAATATCAACCAGGGCATTCCAGGAACCCCGCCTGCAGCCAGGGCTTCAGGCCCACCAATGCGCTTTCTTGCGCTTATTGACTATTCCGACCACGCTCTACCAGCTGATCGAAGAGCTTACGAGATGCCTGCTCAGTATCCCTTCAATATCGATGTCACAAAACGCGACGGACGGGATGAAATCCTGTCCCTCTGGAGTGCTCTTGAACCCCGCGAGGACTAAGCTGCACCGAACGGGGGCATTGCGTAGTTCGCGCCGTTCGACGATTTCGATCGTGACGATCGAATTTTTCGCCATTTCATTTCCGAGCCCGGCACATCACTTAATTCCCAAAATCCACGTGAGAGGGCGTCGGCAAACTTGGCCGACCTGGCCCGAGGGAAAAAATGATCATGACAAACTCCGATGTCGAGTTCGGATTGGACACGTTTGGTGACGTAACGCACGATCCAAACGGCCAACCTGAAGGCTATGCCCAGGTCATTCGCAACGTCATCAAAGAGGCCGTCCTTGCTGATGAGGTCGGTATCGATTTCTTTGGTATTGGCGAACATCACCGCGAAGACTTTGCGATCTCCACTCCTGAAACCGTCCTGGCTGCAATCGCAACAGTGACTGATCGGATCAAACTTGGCTCGGCGGTGACCGTATTGAGCTCCGACGACCCTGTGCGAGTGTTTCAGCGCTTCGCGACTGTCGATGCTGCCTCGAATGGCCGTGCAGAAGTCATCCTGGGGAGGGGGTCTTTCACAGAGTCCTTCCCGCTATTCGGATATTCGCTCGACGACTATGAGACGCTTTTTGAGGAGAAGGTCGAGCTGTTTGCCCAGCTTCTGGACCAGCAGCCTGTGACCTGGTCCGGCACGACCAGGGCGCCATTAACCGGACAACGGGTGTTTCCTCTCGTGGAGAAGGGGTCATTGAAGACCTGGCTTGGCGTTGGCGGCAGTCCGAACTCCGTAATCCGGGCTGCCCAATACGGTCTACCCCTGATGTTGGCTATTATCGGCGGAAGTCCCTATCGCTTTGCACCCTACGTCGACCTGTATCGCCAGGCGTTGGAAAAGCTGAACCAGCCGACGCTTCCTGTTGGCGTTCATTCGCCAGGCTACATCGGGCAGACTGATGCCGAGGCAAAGGCCGAGTTCTGGCCTCATTATCGGGCAATGCGGGATCGCATCGGTCGTGAACGAGGTTGGGGGCCCGTCACGGAAAGAGAATTCGAAGCGGAGATCGATCAGGGTTCGCTCTACGTGGGCTCGCCGGATACCGTGGCCGCAAAGCTTGCGCCGGTCATCGAGACGCTCGGTATTCAGCGGTTTCAGCTGAAGTACAGCATTGGCACAATGCCGCATGAGTCCCTTATGCGGAGCATCAAGCTGTATGGGCAGGAAGTCGTTCCGGCCGTGAAAGCGAAAATCGCAACGCTCGCTGCAGCGTGATTGCGGTGGGCAATCGGGAACGAATTCTTGACGGACCGGCGAGACGACCGCCGGTCCACTTCTGCGATTTGTAGCTGTCAAATACATCGCGGTGCTGATCCGCCGCTCAGAACATTCTTCAGAGTGGATTAGCGATAGTGGCGGAGCACGCCTCTTTTTGCCATGTCGCGAAGGTTCAGCACATCGACGATGCGGTCCGCTTCATCCGATTCCAATATGTCCAGGATTTCAGCGCGGAGACCGAACTTCGCCGTCGTGGCGACGCGGAAGTAACAGTGACTGACAAAGACGAGCAGGGAACTTTGCTTTAAATGTGGTGCGTCACGCAGGGGTGAGGTTTTGATGTCAGAACGAATGTCGGAACGCGCCAAGGGCGACATCGAAGCCATTTTGGAGCGGCTCTATAAGGTTTCCCCGGAGCTGGATAAAATTGCCGCCGATTGCGAGAGAGCTTTGCGGCTCAACGCCGAAGCCAGAGGCGACTACATCTCGCCGCGAACAGTGCAGGCGTTTTCCGAAATGCGCGATGCGGTGGGCAAGCTGTATGGCTCCGCCCGGAATGCGATGAACGAAGCCGATAGATTCTTTAAGCCGAAGTCGTAGGTAGTTTCGCTGCGAGTGCGCAATGTGGGCACAGCGCGGACGTAAACCGCAAAGTTTTCGACAACCATTGTGAAGCGCGATGACCCAGCGATCACAAAGGAATGCAATGCCATCAATCCTAGCGCAGCAGGTCGTCGTTCCCGAATTCCTCCCATCCGCTCAATCCGGTCAGAGGCTCGTCAGCGTTCTGTTCAGTTCGCCCGGCTTTCTCTTGCTTTTTCAGCGAACGCGTCAGCTTCGCCTGGTACGCGGCGCGTCTGCGATTTTCTGCCTTCGCCGCCGCGTCTTCCTCTCGTCATTCGTCCACGGCGGCGCGGTCGAGCAAATCTTCAACGACACGGGGATCGAATACGTGGAACGTAATTTTCCTGGCCCGCCCCTGCAATCTGACCGTTCGCGTTCAGGCGCTCGGCAGGCGCCGTCATCCACCCAACGCTTCCGTTCTGAAGCCGTTATCGTGAGGATATCCTCGATCTCGCGAGGGATGATCGGAAGGTTGGCGATGTCCGTCAGTGCCGTGGAGACGGCCGTCGAGATCGCTCGGAACGCCGTCTTGGAAGTCTCCGGCATGATAAGGGTGAGTGCGCTCGCCTGCATGTCCAACGACTTCCTGATCGCCGACGGCAGCCGGGAGCGGATCTCCTGCAGGATTCCCTTGACCCGGATCGCGGATCCAAGCGTCACGGTTACCGGAAGCGGCCATTCCCTGATCAGCTCGGGATCGTCGCTTTCTTTCTTTTTCGTCTTCGTTGTGGGCATATCGGAGCAAATGAGATTGGAAGGGTCGAGCGTCAACGGAACTCGCGCTCAATTCCTACGTTTTGCCAGCGAGGAACAACCCCAATGTCTGTGCCGAACGAACCTATCGTACCGCCGATATTACCCCCGCCAGTCGATACGCCGCCACGCGATCCCGACCGCATCCGCGGCGAAGAGCCGTCCCCCGATCCCGAACCGGAAGAGGGTGCCGCTTCGAGGACCCGCACTTCGACACATTGCCCGACCTAGAACCTTATGTGCCGGAACATCCGTCTTCAGCCGGAGGAACGGTGATGAGCGTCGATTGGCGGGAAGACCTGCGGCTGAAACTTGAAGGCTTCTTGGACACACTGGTCGTGAAGGGCACCAAGCAGGCGGACGTGTATGACGCGATCGTTGCGGAGATCGCAAATCTTCGCAAGGCATACGAGCGCGATCCTTTCGCTCAAGCTCCTGCGGCTGCTCTTCCTCACGCCCTCGTGTGACGCGAATTGTCGCTTTCCGGCGCTCGGGCGCGCCGCCGCTATGCTGAAAGCTCCGATACGCTTCCTTGTCTCAGGACCGATCTTGGCGGATCGGGTGACGAGCGCTGAAACGGTCCCGTGTGGGGCGGACTGTCGGGTTCATGAAACCGGGGGTAGGGCCGAATAGCAAGGTATCCTACGAGTGATCCTGTCGTCGTGTTGCCCAGTCAAGGGTTGGGTATTTCAGTCTTTGATTGAGAATGAGGCTTTCCGTTATTCTGGTGATCGCCCTGGAAAGCATTTCGCTTGGAATTGGGTGTTCAATCATGCGCTGAAAGCGCGTGTTTCACGCGCAGGATGGAGATTGCAACGGCTCCGATAACGAGTGGGATCGACACAAGCATCGCCAACGGGCTGATGTGAAGGCCAGCGTGATCTGCTGTCTCGAAGGCGACTTTGAGCAGGCTCAGAAGATAGTAGCTGATGGCAATGATGGAAAATCCTTCCACCGCCCTCTGGATCTTGACCTGTGTGGCGGCCCGGTCTGCCATCGCCTGGATCTGGATGGCATTCTGATATTCGATCTCGACTTGTATGCGTGTCTGCAGAAGGTCGATCAGGTGCATCGTTGCGTGGGAGAGCTGATCTAAGCGCAACGCTGTCGCTTCGCAGGTTCGAACGGCAGGTCGGAAGCGCCGCGCGACAAAAACGCCAAACCGCTGAAAGCCCGGAACATGGGATTCGCGTAGCTCACCAATTCGTTCCTCGACGATTTTTGCGTAGGCGGACGTTGCACCGAAACGATTGCGTGTTTCGGCAGCCGCTGAAATGATCAGGGCGGACAGGCCGGAGATTTCGTCAAGCAGTTTCTTGTGCTCAGTGGTCGGTGTCGTCTGGTTTCGGTTCGTCAATTGAACGAGCTTCTTGTCGTAATCTCCGAGCAGCGGCGCCAAGCGGCGGGCTTCGGGAAGACCGAGCAGGGCCATGGACCGATAGGTTTCGATCTCATAGATCCGCCGAACCATTCTGCCGAGGCGGTAGGCATTCAGATCCTTGTTGAAGAGAAGGATGCGACTGGTCTGGTTGTCCTGGACACGAAAATCCGAACAGACTTGCGCCGCTCCCCCGCCGATCGACGACGCAGCGGTATCGCGAAATCCGAGCTTTGAAAGAGTTGGTCCGAGCTCCGCTGGTGCGGGCCCAAGCACTAGGATACCGACACGGGATATGAGACGCGGCGTACCCAACCCTACCAGCGCGGCAATGTCATCGACTGAAAGGCTGGATGCCGGCCAAGCGTTAACGTCTGTGTCGAATTGGGTGACACGCGTGATGGTCACAAATTCGGTGTGGTGCTCTACCTGTGTTCGCGGATCGTCATTGTTGTCTTCGTCGGGTAGATAACGGCTGCCGTGCAAGGAGGGGAGAGCGGACGGCATAAGCGCGATGTGTTCAACGAAGGCGGGGCCTGTAAAGTAGATGGAGGGCCGGGCATGGAGTTCTGCGTTGAAATCCGACGTCATACAATCTCACCGTAGCAAGGGGCCGAAACCGCTAAGAATTCGACCTCAACGAAAAATCATTGCTCTATCGAAGTGCAGCTTTCCAAAGCAGCCAGACCTTCAGAGGTCAACCGTTCCGGCTATTGCTAATCGATTTTACTTTGCAGTGGCCGAGCGGAATTTTCCCGGATTGCCCAAGTG
Source organism: Rhizobium sp. CF142 (assembly GCF_000281145.1). Lineage (NCBI taxonomy): Bacteria > Pseudomonadati > Pseudomonadota > Alphaproteobacteria > Hyphomicrobiales > Rhizobiaceae > Rhizobium > Rhizobium sp. CF142. Next base: position 13,372 of record NZ_AJWE01000026.1, read on the forward strand.
GTCACGTTGAGACCGCAAATGGCGTTGGGTTTATGCGACATTTCGAGGCCAGTGCTATTCGTGATTCGACAGTTGGGCCAGTTAGAGACGTGGCAGTCTCGCCTCTCCACACGATGGTCAGTGCCAACGTTGGCAGCAAGGATGACGACTTTCGAAGACGAGCGGCTCGGAGATCCATTGTTGGGAGGAAGACGACCCGCTCGTGAGCCGGCTGAACGAACAAAAGGGTGATCGCGATGCTGCCGTCAGCAATGCGACCATCGGCGCACAGCTGGCCGCCATTCATGCTTGGGGGCAGGGAGATCCGTCCAAGCTGAGTGAGAGTCATCACCCTGTTCTTGTTGCCAATGGCGATGCTGACGTGATGGCGCCGACAATCAATTCGTTCGAGCTGGCGCGCCGGCTCCCGAATGCGCAGCTCAGCATTTTCCCGAATGCCGGCCACGGCGGTATTTTCCAATACCACGCCGTATTCGGGAAGCAGGCTCTCAACTTTCTTCGCTGACAGCTTTGACCGAGGCGGCATGGTATTCCACCGCCTCGGTCGATAGTTGCGCCGTTTGAACGACAGCAGCATTAGCAAACGCGCGAATCACGACAGGTTCCAAAGGTTTCCCACGCCTGTCGCAACGGTCGGCGAACACTTGTTTTTGGGCAGCCCGTTTGGCTCGATGAGGTCGAAAGGTCACGGAGCTCGACGAGCGCACCTGCCCAGTCAGGCCGTCCGTATTCGCGTCACGCCGGGCCGAGCCTCGGCCAGTGTCAATCCGCTCGGCTCGCAATGGGCCAGTAGCTGGCGCGTGCATCCCGGCTATCGTCGGCACCCTTCGGGTGAGACCGATGTCGGTCTGATTTTTCTAGCGCGCCCCTTCGCGCCATCTCCGCGCTTCTTTCGCCTCTGGGCGCCGTCCTTAGCCGAATTGGAATGGCTGCGCTCGCGACGCCTGGTGCACATTTCGGGTTATCCGGCAGACAAGCCGACGGGCACGCAATGGGAGCACTCGGAGCGCCTCGACCGGGTGGCTCAGCGCCAATTGTTCTACAGCGCCGATACTTGTCCAGGACACAGCGGCGCGCCGGTTTGGGTACAACGGCGCTACAGTGAGCCGCCGCAGGTCATCGCTGTCCACACTGCCGGTCCGCAGCCGCATGCGAGCGGCGCCTGGGGCTGCCGGCCGGGCGTGCCGATGGCGCCGGCGGGGTTGTTCAACCGCGGTGTTAGGCTGACGCCTGACCTTCGCCAAAATATTGATGCCGGCTTCGGCGCTCGTGTGTGTCACATCGGATTGACAGGGTACCGACTTTTTTTGAGGTGCTGCAACCTGATTGATGCTACAGCTCGCAAGAAAACAACTATCCGTTGACTGGTAAATCGCGCTTTGTTTTGGCTTGGCTTGCCAGGCAGTCTTCTTAAATTCCTGAGCGCAGGAGCGCCTTGATATGGCCATGCAAGCAGAACGGTTGTCGGCTGATCCCGACATTGTGGCAAAGGTCGGTGATGAGGACTTCCCGCGCGCAGCCTTCTTCGCTGTAGATGGACATCCCTTCGTCGCGGTCGCCTATACCGAGTGCGGACAAAGCTTCGACGACAATGGCAGCGACGCTGGGGAAGTGGCGGTCATCGGCTGGCTGCAATGCGCAGGCGCGCAGTATCTGATCTTCGATGCCGATTACCCCACAAAGAACAACAGCCTCCCGACACCGACCGCCGCCGAGATCCTCACCCGCCGCGAATTGCAGATCGCCTCGCTGATCGGAGAAGGCAATTCCGACAAGGAAATCGCGCGACGACTGGGTATCAGCGGCTATACCGTGCGCGAGCATATCCGGCGAATCTTCGCTAAGCTCAATATCGGGCGCGGGGCCGCCATAGTCTCTTACGTGTTGCGCCAGCCGCCGAACTCACCGTCTTGAGCTCGCCTGCGTTGGGGGGGAGCGCCAATTGTCAGCGTGCCCAGGAGTTGATCCGGCGTTTCTCGGGGCCATCGGCACCTTAGTCTGACATTGCCCGCTTAGTCGGCGCCCACTCGACGGCACGGCATCCCGCGAATGGCCAGGGGACAGTTTCGTTGTCAGGCCACGCTTTCGGAAGCTCGTCTCATCCTAGACGCTCCAACCCTGTGCGACGCCGTCAAGTTGATGTCGGCGGCTTGCGAAGGGTCCGAGCTTGGCGTGCAACTGTTCATCCGCATCACGCGTCGGGTGGAACTGAAGCGGGCAGGGGCGGCGTTCCACGAACGCTCTGTCAGGATCCTAGGCGAAGTGGATCTGTCGGCCGAGATCGTCCGGTCGGGTGCCGACAAGACGACGCGCAAGATTGCGATCGGCACGGTCTATCAGTTCAAGAGCTCAGCTTCTCTGATCGCGCGTGTTTGACGGCACCATCGATCATTGGATTCGCATCATCCCTCGGCTTCTGCGAGAGTGTTGATTTGGTTCGGTTACGCCCGGAAAGTTTGGCGTCGTAAAGCAGCTTGTCGGCTTGTTTATAAAGCTCTGCAAACCTCACATCCGCATTTGGCGGTGCGTCTGAAATACCCATGCTGGCAGTAACGGGATGGCCGAGGCATGGAACTGCGTTTGCGACGGCGGAGGGGATCGCCTGTCGGCTGCGTTCGGCCCGCAACTGGGCATCCTCTCCGCGCACGAGCAGTACGAATTCCTCGCCACCGAGGCGGAATGCACGAACTTGCGGGTCTGTTTGGAGGACCTCTCCCACGGCCTTCAGTACCGCGTCACCGGTCCCGTGGCCGTGGGCATCATTGATTGCCTTGAAGTGGTCCAGGTCGAGCACGGCAAGCGCGTGGTAGCCTTCATCGCGGCATTTTTCGAAATTCTGTTCGATCGCCCGGCGATTGAGCAGTCCCGTCAGCGCGTCACGTTCAGAAATACTCTTCAGAGCATCAGCTTCAAAGCGTGCCTTGTCGCGCTGGCGCCGGATCGTCATGAAACGATCGGCAACGCCAAGTGTGGTGAACAGGACTTCGCATGCACAACCCAGATAGAACAGGAGCATCGCGTCATTGCTCTCCAGCCATGGAACCACGCCCGTGATCAAGCGCACCAGTCCGGACATGATCATTGGTATATAGCCGATCGCCTGAAACTTTGCGGCTCGACTGCCGCGCCGAAGCGCGTCAGCAACTGACAAGAAGAAAATGACCAGCACCGGCGCAAAAGCTGCAGTGTACGCAGTTGACTGAATGGGTCGTGCAACAAAGGGGAAAGCTGCGTGAAATACACTTAGGAGCACCGCCCAGACGGCGCAATAGATGAGTGCTCGTCGAAGCAAGGGATGCATATGACTTGGTTCGATGAAGCTGTGGGTAAACAACGCCCCGGAAGCAACGGTGAGTCCGAAGATCATGGTCGTCATCCAACTTAGCGTCATCGCCGGTGGATCGACGAGAACGACTGCAAGTTCCGATGAGGTCAGGATCGTGGCCAGCAACGAGAGCGTGAGCGCGGAATGCCAAAGCACGAAAGGCTCGCGCAGGACCCGATAAAAGGCAGCATTGAAAATGAGCGGCATGGACAGCATGCCGGAAAGGACGGAGAGAAACACCAGTGAACGCAAAAAATCGGGGCCGGCAGCTGCCTCTGGTGGTGACAGATAAGCTCTTTCCAGCGTCATCCGGTGGCTCGGCAAATCGAAAGCAACGACGACTTGTTGCGTGTCGCGGGTTATGCCCGGTAGAGGAACTTTGAAATATCCGCCACGCAGAGAGCTAGATAGGTCGCCCGCAGGGAAGGAGGATTGGCGCACTTCGCCGTTCCGGTCGATCGCCAGCAGATGCACTTTCGCGAGTGCGCTTCTTCTGGAAAAGACATATTGTGGAAGGGCATCATCGGGACCGATTTCAAAACGTAGCAGCGCCCGTTCGCCATCAAGCGAGTAGGTCCGGTCTTGGCAATTCCAACGTGCAGGCGAGTTGGCAATGGTAAGCAGGTCCTCTGACAAAATGCCGGAGGCCCAGCAAGAGCTTCGAATCTCCATAGATTCAGCAGCCCTAACCTGTGTCGCATGCAATGATGCCAACACCACGAGGCTCAGCACAATTTTCGAAAGCGCTTTGCGGACGACGTGCCAGAACATTGCCCGACGCTACACGTCAAACGTTGCGATGCAGTTACACAAAGACAGCATTGTGAGGGCCACAGCGTCTTCCACTTTGAATGGGAGTCGTGCGGGAGGCGCCCAAGGATATTTTCAGTTTAGCGGTTCTATTGGAGCCGGCGAGGTCAAGGGTTTTCCATCAAGCTGTGGCAGCAGCGACGTGCTTCAACGAGGATCTGAAGGTCTGGCAGCCGGCGGTGTCATCTGCATGCCAAGGCAGCAGAGGCTGCATGGTTTGCTGGCGGCAGCCTTATCTACTGGTCCCATCCACCAGGCTAATCCTGATTGGCAACCACCGGCAATGTGCCTTCGTCCGGAACACGGGCCTCGGTCTGCCTGGCTGCTGATACGAGGCGCCGCTGCGCGCGAATTGCGTGCCATTGTTGGTCGATGAGGACGCCAACGAGGATTACACCACCCATGACGGCGAAATTTAGCGACGATGGGATGCCAAGCAGATTAACAAGGTTCTGCAACTCCTGGAGCAGGACCGTCCCGAGCACGACGCCAACGATCGATCCCTCGCCGCCGCGGAGCGAAAAGCCGCCGAGTACGGCAGCGGCAATCGCGTAGAGTTCATAGAACTGGCCATGGCTCGCCGGCGAGATCGAGCGCGTGTACATGGCGAAATAGATCGCCGAAAGAGCCGTAAGCAGTCCGCAGATGACATAGGCCGACATCACCATCCGGCCGGTGCGGATACCGGAATAGCGGGCCGCCTCCTCGTTTTTGCCGATCGCATAGAGATAACGCCCAAAGACAGAGCGATGCAGTACCACCCACATGACCACGGAAATGATGACGAGCGCAATGAAGGTGTTGGGAACGCCGTAAAACCGTCCGGCGGTCAGAAATTCAAGGTCCGGGAAATTTTGGCCGAATGCAAAACCCGCCGTTCCGTCGGCCGTATAGAAGCGTGCCGCCCCGCGATAGATAAGGAGACCGCAGAGGGTGACGACGAAGGGTTGCAGATTCAGCCGGGTGATCAGCCAGCCGTGAATGGTACCTATCGCCGCGCCAAGCACGAGAATGAGCGGTAGCGCCAGCATCCATGGCATGTCCTGGACCGCAACGAAATCGACAAACAGCACCCCGAGAAGGGCTACGAGCGAGCCCACCGAAAGTTCGATACCGCCTGTAATGATGACGTAGGCCTGGCCGATCGACAGGATACCAAACAGGCCGATCAGGTTGGCGGTATTCGCCAGGTTGATCGGCAGCAGGAAGCGTGGATTGATGATGGCGACGACGATACCGACGACGACGATGAGAAGCAGCAGTCCAAGATCTTTTTTGACCATGCGAGATCCATTCCCGATACCCGATTATATTGTCGCAGCTGCTATTTTACGCCTTTACCGACAGCAAGCAAAAGCACGCTTTCCTGACTGAACTCATCCTCATCGAGGATGCCGGCGATCTGGCCTTCATGCATGACGGCAATGCGGTCGGAAACGCCGATCACCTCTTCCATGTCGCTGGAGATCATCAGGATCGCAACTCCGGCATCGGCAAGCGCGCGCATAAGTCCGTAGATCTCGTTCTTCGCGCCAATATCGATGCCGCGTGTCGGCTCGTCGAAGATCATCACCTTCGGGCTCATCGACAGCCATTTGGCAAGCACCACCTTTTGCTGATTGCCGCCCGACAAAGTGCCGGTTCGGGTCGAAACGGAGGGCGCCTTGATGCCGAGGCGAACGCGCTGCTTTTCGGCCGCCGCAATCTCCCGCTCGGCGGAAAGCATGAAGCGGCTGGCAAGCGCGGGAAGGTCGGCAAGGGTTATGTTCTGGGCGATCGGGAAATCAAGAAGTATGCCGTTACGCTTGCGATCCTCCGGGACCAGGAAAATCCCGCGAGCAACGGCATCCCGCGCGGAACGAAGCACAATTTCCTTTCGGTCCTGCAAAATAGCTCCGCCGTAACTCCGGTCGATGCCGAAGAGCACCCTTGCGAGTTCGGTGCGGCCCGACCCGACGAGGCCGGCAAGCCCGAGGATTTCTCCATACCGCATTTCAAGATCGACGGGGCGACTGGGATAGGCCGCGGTGCGCACGCCGCTTGCTTTCAGCGCCACTGATCCCGGTGAGCGCTGCGGTTTTGCAGTACGGGCCGCAAGCTCCCGGCCGATCATGAGCTTGACCATCTGATCGTGACCAATGTCCTTTTTGGCGAGCGTGCCGACAAGGGCACCATCGCGCAGGACTACAACCCGGTCGGCGACGCGCTCAACCTCGTGGAGGCGATGCGAGATAAAAATCACGCTGATGCCATCCGCCTTCAGCAACTTGATGATATTGAGCAGCCGTTCGGTTTCCGCCAACGGAAGGCTGGATGTTGGTTCGTCGAAGATGACTAGCCTTGCGTTGATGGATAGCGCCTTGGCTATTTCCACCATCTGCTGCTCGGCGAGCGAGAGCGATGCCACTGGCGTGTCGGCGGAGAAATGCGCGCCCACCCGCTTCAGAAGCGGCTTCACCATGTCCCTAAGTCGATCGCGATCGACGAGCTTAAAAGGTCCCGCCTTCAGCGGTTCGCGCCCAAGAAAGATATTGGCGGCGACATCGAGATTCTCAAAGAGATTGAGTTCCTGATGCACGAAGGCGATGCCGGACGAGATGCTCGATTCCACAGTGAGGTGACGAAGCTCTGTCCCGTCGAGCAGGATCTTTCCCCGGTCGGGGGCAATCACGCCGCCGAGGATCTTCATCAACGTCGATTTTCCGGCCCCGTTTTCGCCGACGAGGCCGATGACCTCGCCTGGCGCGATGTCCAGTGAAAGACCCTCGAGTGCGACGACGCCAGGATAGGTCTTGCCAACTGCGGAAAGCGAAAGGAACGGCGTTGATGGCACGCCCGGTGACGGGATGTCGCTGCTATGATTCATCGCCTGCCCATGACTGCTGGTAATGTCAACGTGTTCAGCGGCAGCGGCGAGGGCCGCCGCCGCCGCGAAGCCAGTTTATTTTCCGGCCATGGCCTTCAGGTTGGCGGCATATTTGTCCACGTCATCCTTGCCGATAATGACCGTGGGGATAATGATCAAGCCGTCGGCGGGAACGCCGGACTTGTCGCCCTTGAGGTAGGCGGCCATCAGTTTCATGCCCTGATAGGCCCATTCGAACGGCTGCTGGACGACGGTCGCGGCGATTGTGCCTTCCTTGACCCCGCCGAGTGTAATCGGGTCGTCATCAAAGCCGACGACGGTGATCTGGCCAAGCTTACCTGCGTCACGAAGCGCCTCATAGATGCGCGGCGTGTTGTAGGAATAGAAGCCTACCATGCAGGTCAGATCGGGGCTGGCGACCAGCGCATCCTCAACGTTCTTCTTGGCACGGGTCTGGTCGATGTCGTCCCCGCGAACGTCCACAAGCTCGATCTTGGTGCCCTTGAGCCCCTCCTTCATGCCTTCGATACGTTCGCGAGCATTATCGGCACCCAGTAAGCCGACGAAGCCCATGCACTTGCCGCCGTCCGGCATCGCCTTCTTGGCGATTTCGGCCGCCTGCTTGCCGGCATCGACGTTCGAGGAGCCGATATAGGCGACGCGATTGGTCTTTGGTGCGTCGCTATCGGTGGTGAAGAGAGCCGTCTGCGAGCCGATCTTGTTGAGGCCGTCCGTCTGGGTCTTGGGATCGACGGCGGAAACCATGATCCCCTTGACGCCGGCACTGACGAGATCTTCCATCAGCCGCTGCTGAATGGCGACGGCCGCCTGTTCAGGATATTTGAGCTCCATGGTGTAATCCGGCATTTCGGCCTGCGCCTTCTTCACCCCCGCCTCGGCGGCTTTCCAGAAGTCGGACGCTCCGTTGACGACGAATGCGAGCGTCGGCTTGTCGGCAGCGTGGGATGCAGCCATAGGCGCCACGCCCAGCATCAACGCGGCGAAAAACAAGGCAGCATTCTTGCGTTTCATTTGTCTCATAATACTCCTCCCGAAGGCCGCAATTGCGAGGGCCCGTTCGCGACTTACGGCCGGCCGAATGCGCGCGCCCTCCAAGGGCCTGTCGCAAGGCGACGTCTGGCATGGGTGCCGATCGCCTTTCGACGCTATACTAGAATATTAATTAGTAAATAGTAATATGAGTGAGGAGCCGCAGGAGCTTCGGCTTGCCCTAAGCGGTCATTGCACGGACACTGTCTACATATGCGCCGATCTCAGCCCTGTTCCTGAGAATTATTTTGGAACCTACATATGCATCGAATAGCTTCTGATGCCCTGAATAGGAGGTCGAAGAGTTCTCGCGCTGGCGATATTCTTTTATCCACTCGATCAATTCTTTGAAACTTTCCTCGCTGCCGCCACCTTGAATGCCTCGAGCTGTTGCATTTGCGACGCATTCATCTTCGGGAAGGTCGATCCACACCAAGGTCGTCACGCGTCCCAGTACACCCTCCGCCAGCCAGCCATAGACCCCTTCCATCAACCAGGCCTCTGCTTTTGCAGCTTCAACAACCTCGTCGAACACGAGTCGATTGTTTCGGGCTACGCCAAACTGACCGGGAACCCAACGCACATCATCGAGATGGATCGCTGGACGGCCGATCAAGATACCAATCTGACGAGCGAGCCAGCTCTTACCGGTCCCGCCATTCCCGAAGATCAATATCCGCTGAAGTTGTTCTTGCTGGATTGGACACATGGTTCTCCCGGACCGGCGCAGTGGCGCGAAAAGATCATGAAAACAATATGAGCACAATTGGCGCTTTGAGACCGAAGTATCCCATAGCAGCGGAGTTATCGGTTCTGCTCCCATCAAGGGCGGTCATCGGTGGAA
>NZ_AJWE01000027.1:0-71930 GCF_000281145.1 Rhizobium sp. CF142
AGTGTTGGAATCAAACCACTAGATTTTACAACGCCGCAGCTTTGTTCTCAGGACACTGACCATCTTGCCGCTTGACAGCGACTCGCTAAGCTATTGCTCTGCGCTTACGGGAGGTAGACTTTGGCAGCTGGAGGTTACTCATGCGCGAGCAGGTGGTGAGCGTCGCAAGTTACGGCGTCGAGCCGGGTTTGCGTTTCGCCGTGCTTCTTGACGGCAACGGCGGCTGTCGCACCCTCGACATGGAAGCAGTGCGCCGGTGGACACCGGATGATGGCGTCATCTGGCTGCATTTCGAACGTGATCATCCGTCCGCTGCCGAATGGGTGACGACGAGAGGCGGCTTCGATCCGCTCGTTGCCGAAGCCTTATTGGAGGAGGAAACGCGCCCGCGCGTTGAAGCCATCGATGACGGGCTGCTGATCATTCTTCGCGGCGTCTGTGCCGCACCGCCGGAAGAGGCGGAAGCCAGGTCGGCGGAAATCGATCTCGTTCCCCTTCACGTATGGGCCGATCAGCGCCGGCTGGTGACCCTGCGCGACAGCGGCCACTATATAACCGCCTTGCGCGATATCCGCCTTGCGCTCGACAAGGGCAAAGGCCCAAAACAGACGGGGGAACTCCTCGCTCTCGTCAGCGAAAAGCTGGTCCGCGACCTCGAGCCGGTGCTCGACACGATGGACGAAGAGGTCGACGAGCTGGATGAGTTGATCTTTCACGGCGAAGCCAGCGAAGTCCGCGAGCGGCTGAAGCAGCTTCGCCGCCGCTCCGTGCAGCTTCGGCGCTATCTCGCCCCTCAGCGCGACGCCTTGAACCGTATCGAACATGACGACGCCCCGTGGCTGAAGGAGCGCGACAAACTGCGCTTCCGCGAGGTCATCGACAAGCTGATGCGCTTCATCGAATATCTCGACGCCATCCGCGACCGTACCGGCATTCTTCATGATGACCTGTCCACGGTCATCAGTGAGCGGATTGCCCGCAATTCCAATCGCCTCGCCGCACTCGCCGCTCTGCTGCTGCCGCCAAGCGTGGTGGCCGGCCTTTTCGGCATGAATGTTGGCGGGATCCCTGGTGTCAACGATACCTGGGCTTTCATCATCATCGTTGCCTTCGTCGCGATCACGTCCGTCGCAACGCTGATGGTCCTCAAGCGGATCAACTGGCTTTGAGTGGCTGAAGGCAAAGATCCAGAGTCGCCCTTCCGGACGGCGTCAACACAAGACGATCATCGTACAAGAGCAAGGGATCGCTCAGATCCCCGCGTACCACTCGTAGCCGCGGTCTTCCCAGAAACCGCCATTGCCGCCCCACAGGCTGGCAAAGCTGTCGACGATCTCAATGCGCATGATGTACTTGGCCTGCTTGTAGCCGAGTTGCCGTTCGACCCGCAGACGCAGCGGCGCACCGTGTCCAACGGTCAGATCCTTCCCGTTCATCTGATAGGCAAGGATGGTCTGCGGATGGAACGCGTCGATGAGGTCGATGCTCTCATAGTAGCGGCCACTTCCATCGAGTGTCTTCTCCAACTCGTCGGCGCAGTGAAAGACTGCAAATCGCGCGTTCGGCCTCAGTCCTGCCGAGCTTAAGACAGCCCCAAGCGGTACGCCCGTCCATTTCCCGATCGCGCTCCACCCCTCGACACAGTCGTGACGGGTGATCTGGGTGCGAGCCGGAAGCCTCTTAAGGTCAATGAGGGAGAATTCCTGGGGCCGATCGACGAGACCGTCGATCTTCAATCGCCAGTTCGCGAATTTGCCTTCGGCGAACTCGGCATAGTCCTCGCCATCTGGCGCGCTCGTGCCGTTCACCCTGAAAGACGGAGAAATGTCCGTCTCGCTAAATTCGCGGGCGAGAGCATCGCGTCCCTGCAGCAGTCTTTGTGCCTTCATCGTAAGATTTTCGGCCGAGCGGATAATGCTGCCCACAGCCGTATTCTGTTCCGGTATGTCGCAGCCGGCGAGCGTGAGTGCGGAGGCGCCGAGTGTGCTGCCGATCAGAAAACGCCTGCGGGTGAGGAAGCTACGCGTCATGAATGTGGACCTTTCTCTCTGATGGCATAGCGACCCGTGATCATCGAGCGCATGTTGTTCCAGGTTCCCGACAGCACGACCATCACCACATGCACGAGCACGAAGAGGACGAGAAGCGTTGCGGTCATGAAGTGGATCGTGCGCGCCGACTGGCGCCCACCGAAAATGTCCACCAGGGTCGGCACGATGGCATCAAAGCCGGGGGACATTGTCAGGCCGGTCAGCAACATCGTCGGCAGCAGGACGACGATCACGGCGAGGTAGGTGAGCTTTTGGAGCGCGTTATAGTGCTTCGCTTGTTCCCCTTCCGGGAAGCGCAGACGCGCATGGTCGAGGATTTCGTGCCACAGATGACGCGGGGAAAGGTCCCTGCGCGCTGGGGCCAGGTCACGTCGAAAATGGCCGGTCAGCACGCCAAAGCCGAGATAAAAAATGCCGTTGACGAGAAATAGCCAGGCAAAGAAGAAGTGCCAGCGGCGGCCGGTTGCGAGATCCTGAAACGACGGAATGGTCACCCAGGCCGGAAACGCCCGCGGCGTCGGATCTCCCTCAAAGGTCGAGACGCCCAGGACACCGGTCGTCGGCACCTCGACACCTGCGATCCGGACGAAACCGCGCATATTGTCGCCCTCTCCGCTCGAGCCGATCGTCAGCACAGATGGATCCCCGTCTGCGCCATAGTGCCCCCAGTAAAGTTCGGGATGGGCGTTGAAAATCTGCAATCCGCTCAAGAGCAGGACGCTCAGGCAGATCACGTTCAGCCAGTGCGTCAGCCGCGTGACCAGGGAATGACGATGGATCATCTGGGTCCGGGGATATTGCATATTGTCGTTGTCGGGACTGTCGCTCACGGATGCGGCCCTCCGGTCCGGCTGGATTGTTGCTTGTTGCAATGAGGAGCTGGATGCCGCCGGTCGGCCAATGGGCGGAAGCTGACCGGCGGCGACGTGGCTCACATGGGGGGCACCACGCCATTCTTGCCAACGATAACGCGATGCGCGACGGTCGCGCTTGAAGCCTTCTCAGCCGGGATGAACACGACCGCTCCTGCGACCAGATCGTCCTTGGTTGCCGGGGCGATGGTCACGACCGGAGTACCGTCCGGAATGGAAATCTTCTTTTCCTTGCCATGGTAGGACACGGTAACGGTGCGCCCGTCGACGTCCTTGACCGAATCGGCGACGGTGGCATTGGTCATGCTGCTGTTCGGCTTGAGGTCCCAGCCGAAGCTTCCCTCGCCGGCTCCCTTGAGCGCAGGTGGAAAGATCAGAACTTCGAGAGCGCCGTCTCCGCCCTGATCCTTCGGCAGGGAGGCGATACCCACATAGTCTCCGGGCTTAATATCGGAGACCTTCGCGTTGGCGACACTGGCGACCTGCCAGTCGTCGGCAAGAGCAACGTCAACGGTTTCTCCCTCGCGCGTCTTCACCTTCAAGGTGGGACCGGCGAGGTTGACAATACTGCCCCGGATGTTGAGTACGGCCTTTTTTTCTTCGGCATGAGCGGAGGCCGGCGAAACAAGCGTTACTGGAAGGCCAGCCAAGCCAGCGACCATGATGACTGGAAGAAGTCTGCGCAACATTTGAGGTTCCTTACCTACTAGTTGGGAGTTTCGACGACGCTGTTTTACCACGCATTTTTCCCGTCGACGCACGCCGCCCCGTCGCCGGGAATTAGATCACCGCGGCCGCAGCCGCTGAAGACTTGGCTCGAGAATCAGATCAAAGACAGCAGGCGTTCCATAGGCTCGAGCCGACAGCATTGCGCCGTGAACGGTGGCCATGAAAGCCTCTGCTTCTACGCGCGACGGGCAAGAGATCACCAGGGCTCCTTGCTGATCACCACGCTCGATGACCGATGTCAGCCATCCGGAGAGATGTTGGAAATAGGCACGCACTTCGACCGCGACCTCCAAAGGAAGGGACGGCAGCTCGCTTGCAAGAAGCGCGCAGACACAAAAAGGACGGCTTGCATCCTCGATGCATTGAGCCCAGAAACCGGCATAGGTCTTCAGCAGCTCAAGCGGATCGCTGAACTTGCTTTCGACCTCGGCCAAGCCAGTCTCGGCGTTTGCGCGGTAGCGGGCGACGAGAGTACGCACCAGATCGACCTTGCTTGGAAAATGATGATGAATGCTGGCCTTGCGGATCCCGACAACGGCAGCGATGTCGGCATAGCTGAACCCGTTATAGCCGCCTGATACGATCAGCTTTTCCGCACTGTTCAGGATCTCGTCGTAGGTATTCGAAAGATTGCTCATGCGCTTGTCTACCTTCTAGTAGGAAGACAGTCAACCGCACATTCCATTCTAATTTCGGAAGGTGCCCCAAAGCTGATGAACGGCGGGGTAAAGCGAGGCAATAAGCAGGATCGAAATTGTAACGTTGAAGAGCCTCAACCTGCGCCCGACCGACAACCATCCTCTGAAAACCGTGCCCATCCACGCCCAGATCATGTTGGATCCTAGGCCGATCACTCCATAGGCAGCAGCAACTATCATGACCGAACCAACCAGCCGATCCGTTCAACGATTAACTTCGCAGATCTATCGGGCACTCCCTCAAGGGCTTGCCCGACATATCTTTCCCGGGGTGCAACGAACCTCGATGACGGTCAGGATCATTCGATGGCCGCAGCGCTACTGCCGTTCGGTTGCGAGAGGCTGACACCCGGCTGGACGAAAATCTTCCCGCCCTCCGTCGTCGTGGCTATGATTCCGTCGCTATAGATTTTGACGGAAGCAATCGTACCTTTGACCGTACCGTCTGCGCTTTCGATGTAGCTGCCGATGTAGCTGCCGGCCTGGGCGAGGTTGGAGCCTGCCAGCAGGGCATCCAGCTTCTGATTCGTCTGGATCGTCTGCTCGACCTGCGAGAAGCTGGCGAGCTGTGCCAGTTGTTGACTGGCATCCACGGGGTCGGTCGGATCCTGGTTCTTCAGTTGCGCGATGAGAAGTTGCAAGAAGTCGTCATAGTTCACCATCGCCTTCTGCTGCGCGGTAGCCGTGCTACCCGCCATGGAGGAGCCGACGCCTGTGAGGGAATTTGTCGTCATAGTCGATCTCGGTTGTTTGGGTTAAGTTGGAAGTCCACTCTGGAAAGTTTGGCGACGCCTGCCTACTAGTCGGTAGACAATGAAGTACATCTTCGGCATGAAGACGGTGATGGCTCAGTTCCTTCGCGCAAACGAACGACGCGCCAACGATGGGGATGACGCGCCAGAATTTATGAAGCGCACCATTGCCTACCTTCTAGTAGGTTTTCTGTCAATGCCGATTACTGCGGCCGGACACTCCGCTTTCATACCACTGTCGGATGGCAGACAGCCACATATGAAAGAGCCCGGGTTTCCTGGCGAATTCACTTATCCACGGTGGTCGGCAACCGCATTTCGAGACCTGAGTTCAGGACTTCCGACAAGTGCCGCTTATCGGAAACGATCTGTACAAACGCATTGTACGCACTCCAGATCGGCGCATGATGTCGGCCAGATCGGCTCAGTGCCTGGTGACGCTCCGGGATGCCTTGGTCGGCTTTGGAGGCGGGGTTGTCGTCGGAACGCTCTGGGCACCGCCCTTAGCCTTCGTTGCGCCTTTCGGCTTCGCCGGAGTGTCAGCCGTCGCGGCCTTTCTGGAGCGAGGCTTCTTGGCAGACTGACCGTCCGTTTCAACACTCGCGGCAATTTCCTGAAACGCCTGCAGCCAATGCTTCAGATCCTCGCCGTGTGGCCGACCTTCCTGTTCCCAGATTTCGTAAGCACGTTGTCTGATGCGACCCTCGTTCGACGCCATCTGTCTCTCCTGTGAAGCTGTTGCCAGGAACAATCAGATGGCGCATCGCGCCCGAAGGACAATGGCTGCGTGCACATTTCCCGACGCCACCGAGTGGAACTGCTGCCAGCAGTCTTTCGAGGACCAGTTCCCGTTGTGGCGTTCGTACGGAATGCTTACGAAAAAGATCGGCCATCGCCGGCCAAGGGCTCATAATGATACGCGCGGCAACAGGGTCGCCCGGAGGAGCGGCTGCGATTGCTTTCACGCCGTGGTGGAGATTTGAAGAACCTTCGATAGCAGATTACCGCTCGCCTTTCATTTCGGTATCGCCATGACAACGCTGAGACCGCGCGGGTTGCGCTGCCGCAGTTCCAATGTGCCTTGGTGGGAGTGAATGATGTCTGCGACGATCGACAGACCGAGGCCGAAACCGCCTCCAGCGCGAGACTGGTCCGACTTGAAGAAAGGCTCGAGTACCCGCTCTCGAAGCTCCTGCGGAATGCCTGGGCCGTCATCTTCGACAGTGATCAATACGGTCTCCAGTCGCTCGGCCATCGTCACCTCGACCTTGTCTCCAAATTTAACGGCGTTATCGCAAAGATTGGTGACCGCGCGCGTGATGGAAAGCGGCCGGCATCTGGCAAGAAGCCGGTTCGGCCCGGTGTATCGGACGGTGTGGCCGATATCGGCAAATTCGCTGCAGACCGTCTGCAGGATGCTTGCGACGTCGACGAGCTCGATCGTCTCGGTCGCATAGTCGTTTCGAAGATAGTTCAGGCTCTCGACGAGCAAGCTTGCGATCCGATCGATGTCGGAGAGCAGGGCGTCCTTCTGACCGCTCTCCCCCATCCGCTCCACGCGCAGCTTTAGCCGCGTCAGCGGTGTGCGCAGATCATGGCCGATGCCGCGCAGCATGCGGGTGCGGGCTTCGATCATCAGACGGATCCGCCGGCGCATGCCGTTCAATGCCCGGGCCAATGCAACGATCTCGACCGTTCCCCTCTCCTCGAAGACCGGAGAACCCGTGGTGATGTCGGAAACCGCCGCCGCTTGGGCGATGCGCTGTATGGGTTCCGTGATCGCCCTGATTGCGAATATAAAGAAAAAACCGATCAACACGAAAAAGGCGACGAAGAAATAGGGGCCGCGTCCCAGGAACGCGCTGCTCAGCATAGAATCCGGAAAACCCGCGGTGATGACGATCGTGCCGTCGTCGACGCGTGCGGCGATCACGCGCCGGTCGTCGAGGAAGGTCTGCCAGCCGCCGATTGGCGGTTCGTTGTCTGGCGGAAACAACCGGGCAGCGACTATGTCCAGAAAGCTCTGGTGGCTCGAAGACTGCGCAAACCGGCTCGCGGTCGCCGTCGGCGTGAGTTCGATGTCCCAGCCGGCGCGACGTGCGTTGGTGAGGATGATCTGTCGGTCTTCAGGAGAGGCGGGCCCGAGAAGCTCGGCGATGCCGTTCAGCTTTTCGGCGATGTTTTCGAGATCCGGGGCGGCAAGATCTTCTCTGGCCCAGCGCTCCATCGCATCACCCATGGTGATGATGGTCACCAGCGCCACCAGAATGATGATGGTGATCTGGCCGCGGATCGTCATCGTGACACGACGCAGGCGTCTAAACATCGGCCTCTTCCACCTGCGCGGTAAAGACGTAGCCGCCGAGCCGGACCGTTTTGATGAAGAGCGGATCACGAGGATCCTTCTCGATCTTCTGCCTGAGCCGGCTGATATGGACGTCGATGCTGCGCTCGATCGGACCGGCAAGGCCGGCATGCGTCACGGCAAGCAGCTGCTCGCGGGTCAGAACCCGGCCGGCGTTGCGGCAAAAGGCCAGAAGCAGATCGAACTCATGGGTCGTCATGGCAATCCTGGCCTGGGCCGGATCGTGGACTTGACGCCGTGCCGGATCGATCCGCCAGCCCTCGAAGCGTAAAAGCCTGTGTGCGGGCTTTACCTCCCGCTGCGCTGACAAGCCCGACCGGCGCAGGAGGCCTTTGATCCGGGCCAGGAGCTCACGCAGAACGAAGGGTTTGGTGACGTAGTCGTCCGCGCCGATCTCCAGCCCCACGATCCGGTCGATGTCGGTGCTCAAGGACGTCAGCATCAGGATCGGGATGCCGCCGCCTGCGCGTAGGCGCCGGCAGAGACTGAGACCATCTTCGCCCGGCAGCATGACATCGAGAACAACCAGATCGCAGGGCATGACACGCATCTTCGCGTCCATCGCTGCGCCATCGGTCGCGATCTCCACGTCCATGCCCTGCTCGACAAGACTGTCCCGCAGCATTTCGGCGATCTGACGATCGTCCTCGACGATTAGTATCCTCGGCCGTTCGACGGCCGCTCGTGCGCGCTCATCAACCAATCACGCCACCTCCGTTCTTCCGTCTCATCCTTATCATGGCAGGCGAGGCCGTCCCTGCCCGCGATTATGAAGAAATGTTTCTACGGCGCAGAACGGCCGCCCAAGCAGAAACAACTCTTAACAACATCCAACACGCGGTGCCGGCCGCGCATGGCACTGCTGAGGTGTGGCGTGCTTCCAGGTCGGTCTCGGGGGATGCGCGCAAAGTCAACCTCGGAGCCTTCATGTCTGCCTCTCTAAAACTGACCGCCGATCGGTCCCGGCTGCTTTCCATCGCCGTGGCGTCGCTGTTCCTGTCCCCATTTGCTGCCCAGGCCGCCGACTTCGCAAGCGGCGAAGAGACCGCACCGGCACCGTCCTCTCCGGACCCAGAGCGTTTCGGCCCGGTTCGCCAGGCGTTGCACGATTGGCACGTCGTCATCGGCGCCGGCGCTGCTTTTAAACCGAAATATGAGGGAAGCGACGAGTTTGAAGTCTCGCCCTTCCCCTTCGTATCCGCCGAATTCTTCGACCGGATCACCATCGATCCAAGCGGCATCGAGATAAAGGCCTTCGAGAAGGATGCTTTCCGGTTCGACGTCAACGTCGGATACGACTCGGGCCGTGACGAAGACGATGCCGACACGTTGCGCGGTATGGGTGACATCGATTTCGGCGTGACTGTCGGCGGCAAGGCCACTTACACGTTCGGGCCTGCCAATGTCTTCATCTCGGTCGACAAGACGATCGGCGGAAGCGAGGGCCTGCTCGCAACCGCCGGCGCGTCCATTTCGCAGCCGCTGTCGGAGCATCTCATCCTCGGCGCCGAGGCCTCCGCCACCTTCGCGGACGACAACTACATGGAAGCCTATTTCGGTGTCGACGCCGCCCAGTCGGCACGCTCCGGTCATGCGCAGTACAAGGCTGGGGCCGGGATTAAGAGCGTCGATCTCTCCGCCTCGGCCACCTACCTGATCAACGAGAACTGGGTAGTCAGGGGCGAGCAAGGAGTGGGCTTCCTGGTCGGAGACGCTGCAGACAGCCCGATCGTCAAGGAAAAGGTCCAGTCGAAAACCATGCTGATGCTGGGTTACCGGTTCTGACCTCGGTCGGCCAAAGCATCATTGCCAGCTGTTCAAAACCAAAGGGTCGCCAACGCGGCGGCTCTGCACATCCCGCAATTAAACAAGAATCGCGCAGGGAATGAATTGATGACCTCCTTCACGCCGCTCTCTCGCATGCGCTGCCTGCTACAGGGCGACCACCCGTCGCCAAACGCCAGAACGGGTCGCCTTGTATCGATCTTCCTGCTGTCTGCGACCGCCGGGCTCCCAATCCACGGTCTCGCCGCCGACATGGAGGGGCCGAAAGTGTCGGTTATCGCTGCCAGAAACCAGGTTCTCAAACAGAGCGTTTCTGTTGTCGGCACGGTCGTTGCGCGGGAAACGACACTGGTCAATACGGATCTCTCCGGAGCCCGGATAGTCTCGATCGCCGCCGAAGAAGGCGATCTTGTCAGCCGTGGACAGCTGCTTGCAACACTGGATGCGTCGAGGATCGATGTCGAGCTTCAACAAAACGACGCGCAGGCGGCGAGCGCGGTAGCACAACTCGGGCAGGCCTCGAGTGCGCTCGACAATGCCCTGATTTCGCAGGAGGAGGCCGAGGCGGATCTTACGCGCGCACAAAAGCTCGTTCCCAAGGGATTGATGTCGCAAGAAGCGCTTGAGCAGAGACAAAAGGCGCTCGCCCGCGCGGAGGTGAGCGTGCGGGCGAGCCGACAGGCCGTCCAATCGGCAGAAGCTGCCGTCAAGACCGTCGCTGCGGCGCGCAAGGATATTGAATTGCGACTGAGCTATACGAGGATTGTCGCGCCGGTGGCCGGCCGGATCATCAACCGGTCCGCCAAGGTCGGCGCGATCGCCTCCTCATCCGGCGAGCAGCTCTTCATCATCGCAAATGACGACCAGTTCGAACTGGAAGCAGAAATTCCGCAGGCTCAGTTCGATGCCGTGCCCGTCGGCGCCGTCGCTCATGTTTTTCTCGGCGATGGTGGTCACGGTTTGACAAGCGCCGTTCGCTTCGTCGCACCGGCGCTCGCTGACCGGACACGGCTCGGACGCGCACGGATCACCCTGCCTCATGGATTGACGGCCCCGATCGGTGCCTTTGCCGCGGCGCGCATCGAGATCGGCAGCAGCAAAGGCATATTCCTGCCCGCCTCGGCGATTGCCAGCTCCGGTGAGGAACCATCGATCAAGATCCTCAAGGACAACCGTATCGAAAGAAAGCCGGTTTTGCTCGGTTTTCGCCAAGCCGGTTTCGTTCAAATCCGCTCCGGCGTCGACGAAGGCGACCTCGTGGTGACGAAGTCGGGCGGCTTCATGGAGGCCGGCGACCAGGCATTCCCGGTCGTGGTACAGATCGATGCAAGCCCGGTTTCCGAAAGCAACTGAGGTCATCCGATGAACATCTCCACATGGGCGATCCGCACGCCGCTGCCCGTCATCCTCCTGTTCGTCATCCTCACGGGCCTCGGGCTGAAGAGCTACGCAACACTGCCGATCACCTATTTTCCAGCCATCAACGTCCCTGCAGTCGGCGTCACCATCGAAGAATCCGCCGCAGCACCCGATCAGATCGAAATCCAGATCACCAGGCTTATCGAGGATAGCGTCGCGGCCCTTCCCGATATCAAGCATATCGAGTCGACGATTTCGGAAGGTCGATCGGAGACCAAGGTCGAGTTTGAAATCGGCGTGCCGGTCGACCGGGCCGTCTCCGACGTCAGGGACGCGGTCACGAAGATCCGCGATCGACTGCCGGCGGCCATCGATGAACCCGTCATCGACAGGATCGATTCCGAAAACCAGCCGGTCGTCACCTATTCGGCTCGTAGCGGCTCGATGTCGGCGGAAGATCTGTCCTTTTTCATCAGCGACGTCGTCGTGAGAAAGCTCCAGGGACTGGCCGGAATTGGCCGCGTCGAACTTGTCGGCACCGTCAATCGGGAAATCCATGTTCTTCTGAAGGCGGATAGGCTCGCCCCTCTCGGCCTGACGGCGGTCTCGGTCAGCGATCAGATCGCCGCAAGCCAGTTCAATCTGCCGTCAGGGCGGGGCAATGTCGACGCGCAGGATATGACGGTGGCGACCAAGGCAGCCGTTTCCTCCCTCGCCGAGCTCAGGGCCATTCGTCTTGCCTTGCCGCAGGGAAAGAGCGTCTCTGTCTCCGATGTCGCTGTGGTTGCCGACACGAGGGAGAAGCGGCAGGATTTCGCGCGCGTCGACGGCGAACCGGCGATCGGCTTTACGGTCTACAAGGCGACGGGCGCGGGAGACGTCGACGTTGCCGAAAAAGTTGCCTCGGCTCTTGAGGAGATAGCCGGCTCGAGGCCTGGAACGGAGTTCAAAATCGTCGACGACAGCGTCACGCTGACGCTCGCCAACTTTCTGTCTGCCCGCAGCACGCTGATCGAGGGGGCCATCCTTGCCGTGATCGTCGTCTTCCTATTCCTGCGCGATTGGCGCGCCACCCTCATTGCCGCCATCAGCCTGCCGCTTTCGGCAATCCCGACCTTCTGGGTCATGGAACTGGCCGGCTTCTCGCTCAACATGCTGAGCCTGCTTGCGATCACGCTGGTGACGGGAATTCTCGTCGACGACTCCATCGTCGAGATCGAGAACATCGTCCGCCACAAAAGCCTCGGTAAAAGCGCCTACAAGGCTGCGGTCGACGCCTCCGACGAGATCGGCCTCGCCGTCATTGCGATCTCGGCCGCCATTATTGCCGTCTTCGCCCCTGTCGGTATGATGCCCGGCGAAGTAGGCCAATATTTCCGGCAGTTCGGCCTTACGGTCGCGATCGCCGTCTTCTTCTCCCTCCTCGTCGCGCGCTTGGTAACCCCGCTGATTGCCGCCTACTTCCTGACGTCGCCGAACAAAGCGCACACGGAAGGGCGCCTTGTCGCGCGTTATCGTGGGCTTGTCAGCTTGGCCATCAGATGGCGATGGATCACAGCCGGGCTGGCGGCTGTCCTCTTTACCCTGACGATCCTCCTTGCTGGTTCCCTGCCGAGCGCGTTTCTGCCGGCTCAGGACACCGGCCGGATCACGGTTTCGATCGAGCTGCCGCCAGGCTCGACGCTTGCCGATAATGAAGAGGTAAGCGATCTGGTCGCCCGTCGTCTCAAGGCGATCGAGGATATCAAGATCGTGTTCGTGCGCGCCGGATCCGGATCGGACGGCGTACGCGACATCCGCAAGTCGGTCATCGTCATGTCCATTGCCGACAGAAGCCAGCGCAAGCTTCCGCTCGCGCAAATCCAGAAAGGGGTCGAGGCTCTATTGAAAACCATTCCCGACCTGCGCTTTGAATTCATCAATGACCGCGGCGGTCGGGATGTCTCGTTTGCAATCCTGAGCGCCAATGGAGAGCAGGCGTCGAAAGCCGCCCGAGCGATCCTGACCGAAATGCGCTCCAACGGGATGTTCGTCAATCCGTCCTCTTCGGAAGCGACGCGCCAACCGGAACTCGGGGTGGTCGTGTCGCCGGCGCGGGCTGCCGATCTTGGCGTCAGTGCGAGAGAGGTGGCGGCGGCAATCAGGGTCGCGACGTTGGGAGACGCCGATTCCAGGCTGCCATCATTCAAGGAGAGCGGCAGACTAATCCCGATCCGCACGCTCGTCGAGGATGCCGGAATAGACCGGTCGGAGAAACTGCGCCAGTTGCGGGTCATGACGTCGTCGGGGACCCTTGTGCCGCTCGAGGCGGTCGCACGCCTGGAGGAAAGTGAAAGCGTATCGGTCATCCATCGCATGGAGCGTCAGCGTCGGATCGAAATCGGCGCGGACCTTTCGGCAGGGATCACGCAAGGCGAAGGCATTGCAGCGCTCAAAAACTTGCCGTCCGTCAGGGCGCTGCCAGCGGAAGTCGAAATGCGGGCAACCGGCGATTCCGATTCCAAGGACAGCGTTTTTACGAGTTTTGCCTTCGCAATGATCGCGGGCTTGAGCCTTGTGGTGGTCGTGCTCATCTTGCTGTTCGGCAGCCCGCTCACGCCACTGACGATCGTCACTCCTCTTCCGCTTGCGCTTTCAGGCGTCGTTGCCTCCCTTATCGTCACCGGCCATCCCGTGTCGCTGCCGGTCGTCATCGGGATCCTCATGCTTATGGGCATCGTCGTGAAGAATTCGATCATGCTTGTCGATTTTGCAATCGAGCTCGAGCGGTCGGGCCTGTCGCGCATCGAGGCGACCATTGAAGCCTGTGCCGAGCGGCTGCGCCCGATCATCATGACGACGCTGGCGATGGTAGCTGGCATGGTGCCGGCGGCATTCGGCCACGAGATCGGTGGCGAGTTCAGAGCACCCATGGCTGTCGCGGTCATTGGCGGACTGATGGTTTCAACGGTCCTTTCGCTCGTCGTCGTTCCTGCATGCCATATCCTGATCGCCGACCTCGGCGATGCGGTCAAACGCCTGGCGCAGAAGATGCCGGGTGGCAAAGCTACCGTCGATGGTACAGGCGACGTCTTCATCGAAAGCCCAGACAGTTTGCGCGGTTAGTGCTGTCGGACAATTCGACAGCAGAGGTTCCTCAGCGACCCCAGGTCTATCGCATAGTCGATGATCGTCAGCAGATGGCGGTGGCGGCACCATCTGCACCTCAAATTCCGGGCGCTTCAGCCAACCAATATCGGGCTCGGCGCTGACAAGGCTTAGGCCGCGTCAAGCGCCAGGGTGAGATCGGCAATGAGGTCGTCTGGATGTTCGATGCCGATCGACAGCCTGATCGTTGCATCAAGGACACCGATGCGCTGGCGCACCTCGGCCGGCACGCCGGAATGCGTCATCGTCGCCGGATGCGACGCCAAGGATTCCGTTCCTCCAAGGCTGACGGCGAGCTTGAAGATTTTCAACGTGTTCAGGAACCGGAACGAGGCCGGCTGGCCGCCCTTGATATCGAAGGAGAATGTCGAACCGGCCCCGCCGCACTGGGCCGCGAATGTCCTGCCAACGGCGGAATCAGGATCGCTGTATGGCAGGTAGTGGATCGTCTCGACCTTGGGATGCTGCCTCAGGAAATCCGCCACTGCCTTCGCATTGCTGTCGGCACGCTCCATGCGGATCTGCAACGTTTCGAGTGAACGCCCGAGCATCCAGCATGAATGCGGATCGAGCTGCGTGCCGATCGCGCCGCGAAGCGCCTTCACCTGTTTGATGAGTGCCCGGCTGCCGAGTGCTGCCCCAGCGATCAGATCTGAATGACCGCCGACATATTTGGTCAGGGAATAGAGAGAAATGTCGGCACCATGCTCGATCGGGCGCTGGAAAACCGGGCCGAGCAGTGTGTTGTCGCAGGCAACAACAGGCGTATGGCCCTGTTTCTGACCAATCGCATCGGCAATCCGTCGGATCATCGCGACGTCGACCAGACTATTGGTCGGGTTTGCGGGCGTCTCGATAAGGATGACCGAGACACGGCCCTTGGTCATCGCTTCCTCGACCGCGGCCTCTACTGAGACTTCGCTGACGCCGTCCGCAAAACCGACGGCGGAAACGCCAAAATTGAGGAAGGTCTTGGCAAGCAATGTTTCCGTCCCGCCATAGAGTGGCTGTGAGTGGAGGATTGCATCTCCAGGACGGACGAAGGCAAGCAGGACCGTCGCGATGGCGGACATGCCCGATGAAAACACCGCGCCGCTCTCGGCTTGTTCGTAGACCGCCAGACGATCTTCGATGATCTCGCTGTTTGGATGATTGAAGCGCGAGTAGACAAGGCCCGCCCCCTTGCCTTCCGGCGGCTCTTTTCGACCCGAGACGTAATCGAAGAAATCGCGACCGTCTTCGGCGGAGTTGAAAACGAATGTGGATGTCAGGAAGACGGGCGGCTTGACAGCGCCTTCGGAGAGTTCCGGATCATAGCCATAGTTCAGCATCTGGGTTTCCGGATGCAGCGGATGATTGCCGATATGGGTTCTTGGAGGATGCGGTGCGGTCATGGAACGTCTCCCTCAATCAGCGGCTTCCTGGCATCGATGTGCCTGCGCCTTGCTAATATCTGGAGCGCTGCGGCGACAGAGAAACACCCCTGGCAGATGGCTGGGCAAATTTACTGAATTACACGGCCCGGCTCGTCGAGGTGCGATACCGCAATCTTGCCGGGCATTGAGACCTTGTTTGCCTGCATCCGCTATCTTCTCAGACGACCGGTGATACCAGTGGTTGGTTGGAAAAGTGGGCGCTCAGGTTGGCCACAACCAGATCGCCGACGGCGCTGCGCGTTTCGTTGGTGCGACTGCCCTGGTGGGGTGACAGCACGACATTTTCGAGTTCCATCATCGTTAAGGGAACTGCAGGTTCAGCTTCGAAGACGTCGAGGGCAGCACCGCCGAGCTGCTTTGCCTGAAGCAGCTCGATCATCGCTTCCTGATCGACCATTGAGCCCCGCGCCATGTTCACCAGCATGCCATTCGGACCGAGCGCCTCCATCACCTCGCGCGAGACGATCTTGGCAGTCGCCGCAGACCCCGGCGCAGTGACGACCAGCCAGTCGGATGCCCGGGCCAAGGCCAACACCGTGTCGTAATAGACATACGGCACGTCCGGCTGCCGGTTGCGGCCATGATAGACGACCTGCATCTTCAAAGCAGTCGCGAGTTCCGCGATTTGCTTGCCGATACGCCCAAGACCGAGGATTCCGAGTGTCTTTCCCTTGAGTTCAAACCAGTTGCCAAAGATGCCGTCGGGCCATTTACCACGGCGAATAAATTGGTCTCCCTGCGGGATTCGTCGGGACAGCGCGATCATCAACCCGATCGTCAGTTCGGCAACCGCATCCGTCAACACACCCGGCGTATTCGTGATGCGAATATTTCGGGCTTTCGCAGCCGCCACATCGACAGAATCGATGCCCACTCCGGATACCGCGATGATTTCCAGCTTCGGCAGCTTCTGAATGAGGCTGGCTGATACCTTGCCTCCTGCAATACCGCGGATCTGTGGACCAACTTCTTCGAGGAGCTTCTCTTGGTTGTCGGCCTTGCTCAGATCGTGAACCGTGAACTGCGCCTTGAGAGCATCGACACAGCTTTTGACCTGCGGCTGCGTGATCAGGATGTGGGTAGAAATGGTCGCCTCCCTGAAATTGGGCCCAACGCTGTAAGTTACGTTAGGGATAATGGCGCCTTCTCATCTGTGTCCAATATAAAAGAGCAGTTCAGTTATTCCCAACTGGAAATGAGAGCTTCGGGAAAAACGTCATTCAAAGAGCCGATTCAGGTAGCGACCGGGCTATGATATTTGTTTTGATGAATAAATGGCCGGGGCATTGATATTGGACACATGCAGTTCTGCCCAGTACCTCTTTTATCGCAACCTAAATTATGTTCGAGATCGCGGCTAAACTAGCATTGTAGCGGAGCGCCTTTTCGAACGGATAGCGACGAAAAGGGATTAGCATGTCGACAGACGACAACGTGATTTACCGTGATCCAATCGCGGAACTTTTGGCAAAGTTCACCGTAACCGTTTCCGCCGATCTCAGCGATGCGACGCGACATGCCGCAAAGCGCGCTTTGAGTGACTCCGTCGCCGTAGCGATGGGTGCTTTCGACCATCCCGCCTCTCATGTCGCCCGCAAATATGCCTCGCAGTTTTCCCATCCGAACGGCTGCATTATCTGGGGTACGTCGATGCGGGTCAGCCCCGACCTCGCAGCTCTGGTGAACGGCTCACTGCTGCGCTGCTACGACTACAACGACTTTTTCGTCGGCCAGAAAAACAGCGGCCATCCGAGCGATATGGTTGGCGGCGTGATCGCTGCTGGTGAATGGGTCGACGCTTCCGGCGAGGAATTGCTGGTCGCGCTGGCTGTTGGCTATGAAGTCGTCGCCGCCGTCTTCGATGCCTTCTCGACGGCTCCCGGCGGCTGGGACTACACTAACCTGACCCAGATCGGTGCCTGCGCCGCAATCGCCCGCCTGATCGGCCTCGACGAAAGCCAGGCTCGCGAAGCCCTCGGCATGACCGTCACCTCGCATTTCGCCAGTGACGAAGTGGAATCCTGCGAACTCAATCGTCGTGGCGACCTGACACTCTGGAAGCGCTTCAACGGCAGTGACTCCGTACGCAACGCGCTGCAGGCCTGCCTACTGGCGAAGGCCGGTATCGAAAGCGTCGTCCGTCCGTTTACCGGCAATAATGGCTTCGTGGCCAAGCTCGCAAACAAGCACGATCCGCTGCCGATCCTTCAGAAGTGCCTCGGCGAGGACGTCAAGCTGTCTCGCATCGCCGATACCTACATGAAGCTCTGGCCGGTTGGATCCGTCGGCCTCAGCGCCATCCGCGCCGCGTTGGAAGCTCGCGACAGGATCTCGGACCTGTCGAAGATCAAGGAGGTCAGGGTCTTCTCTGAAGAGGGCGCGTATGACCATCTGGTGGCGATCCGCCAGGATCCGTATCATCCGATTTCGCGTGAAACCGCCGACCATTCCATGCCCTATATCGTCGGCGCCGCCGTGCTCGACGGTTATATCCAGGTCGACAGCTTCGATCTCGACAAGGTGCTCGCACCGGAACGGCAGAAGTTCGTGGCCGAGAAGGTCAGATGCGTTCCGGCACCCGAACTCGGCACCATTGCCGGCGGCAAGCTGGCACGTGCGGCAGCAGGATATCTCTCGCGTGTAGAAATCGAACTCACCGACGGGACTATCGTCAGGGGCGAAGCCCTGCCCTTCCCCGGACACCCCAAGGCACCCTTTACCGATGCGGAAATCGCTGAAAAGGTTGCGGTCAATGCCCTGCCCTTCGCCGGTAAAGAGGTCACGGACAAGATCATTGCGGCACTTGCGAAATTCGAAACGCTGGCAAATGTTCGCGACTTCACCAACATCCTGACGTTCGACTGGAAATCCCAGAAAGTCAGCGCTGCGGCGTGAGCCTCAGCATTGAAAGGAGTTGCTGGCAGCCGATTTCCTTGGCTGCCAGCTTTCAAGTTTCCGAGGTTGATGGATGACTGAAACAGTTGTTTTGACAAAGCTTTGTGACACCGCCGATGTAAGTGAGGATCTCCCCGCTCGGGCTGAAATCGACGGGTTCGGATACGCGATTTTTCAGGCCGGCGATCAGTATTACGTGACTGCCGATCTATGTTCGCACGGACCGGGTTATCTTTCGGATGGTTTCCTGGAAGGGTGCGAGGTCGAGTGCCCCTTCCATCAGGGACGTTTCAATATCCGCACGGGCGCGCCGACTGCGCCGCCATGCGAAGTTCCGATCAAGGTCTGGGCGCCCCTCATTCGCGACGGGGCCATCTTCATCGACGTTACTGCGCCGAACTAGGCGCAATCATTGCTTCAAGCTGGTTCCCAATATTAGCGCCGGTCGCGTCTAGCGGAATCCGGCAGTGGCTTTAGACCCGCGATGAACTGGTCTCGCAGGATGTTCGAAGCCGTTTCATTGTGGATCATGATGACTTCGCTGTCCGTCTGCGCATCCGCGAGATGCCGCCACACAACGTCGTGGACCATGATGCTCTGCAGCGCCTGTGGCGCGATGGTAATACCGACGCCGGCCGCAACGAGGCCGAGGATGATCGTCGCCTCGGTTGCCTCCTGCACGATGACAGGTGCGAAGCCCGCTTCCTTGCACATTGAAAAGACCTGTTCATAGAAGCCGGCGCCGGTGCCGAGTGGGCGTAGCACAAAACGTTCGTTTTTGAGCCGACCGATCGAAATAGGCCCCTCCTCGTGGCTGAGGGGATGATCGATCGGCAAGACGAGCATGAGCTTGTCGCGATGGACGGGGGTCGCCTTCAGCCTCGACGGCAGAACCGCCTGAAGTGCCGGTCGGGTAAAACCAATATCAATCGTGTTGAGAAGCACATCGTCGATGATTTCGGGCGACGGCCTGATCTTCAGCTCGAGATGAACGTCCGGCATGGCCAGTCGGAAGCGGCGGACGGCCGTCGTGAAGGCGTTCACAAGCGGCACCGACGTTATGAAGTTGACGCGCAGCGTGCCCATTTCTCCACGAGCCGCCCGCTTTGCCGTGTCGATCGCGCGGGCAGCCTGCATCAGTGCGAGGCGTGCCTCCTGCAGGAAGAGTTCTCCGGCCGGCGTCAGCTCCACCTTTCGCCGGGTCCGTTTGAGGAGAGTGACACCGAGTTCACGCTCGATTGCCTGGATCTGCAGGCTGAGCGGCGGCTGGCCGATGTGAAGACGCTCGGCAGCGCGGGTGAAGTGCAATTCCTCTGCAACCGCAACGAAATAACGAAACTGACGAAGCTCCACTTATATGCTCCACCCAATTAAAAAATCCACAATTGATATTGGACGACATATGTTATTGGATGTCAACGTGCAGTCATCCCGAAAGGACGCCCGTTCCGAAACAAGAGGATGACGCCATGATCACAGCTGAGCAAAACGAGTATCTATCCCGCACCGGCCCGGGAACGCCGATGGGCGATCTCTTCCGCCGCTACTGGATACCGGCATTGATGGCATCGGAACTGCCTGGACCGGATTGCGATCCCGTCCGCGTTTCGCTTTTGTCGGAGCGGCTGATTGCCTTCAAGGATACCAACGGGAAGATTGGCCTGATGGATGAGTTCTGCGCCCATCGCGGCGTCTCGCTCTGGTTCGGTCGCAACGAGGAAGGCGGCCTGCGCTGCCCCTATCACGGCTGGAAATACGACACGACCGGCCAGTGCGTCGAAGTACCCTCGGAACCTGTCTCCTCCGGCTTCTGTCAGAAAATCAAGCTCAAGTCCTATCCTTGTGTCGAGTTCGGCGGCGTGATCTGGACCTATATGGGTCCGGAAGAACATCAGCCGGAGCTTCCGGTCTTCGAATGGACGCAGGTCGCGCCCGAACAGCGCTATCTCTCGAAGCGCTGGCAGGAATGCAACTATCTCCAGGCAATGGAAGGGGGCATCGATTCCAGCCACGTCTCCTTCCTGCATAGCGGCGACCTCAATCGTGACCCGCTGCACCGTGGGACCGACGGATCAAAATACGCCCGCAACACCTCGACGACGTTTGATATCCACGAATCGACCGCAGGTCTGCTGATCGGCGCTCGTCGTCCGGCAGAGCCAGGATTCCACTATTGGCGCGTCAGCCAATGGATGATGCCCTTCTATACCTTAATCCCACCCTACAAGGGCAATGCGTTGAACGGTCACGCCTGGGTGCCGATGGATGATGAGAACTGCATGGCCTGGACCATGACCTTCCACCCGACACGGGCGCTGAGCCCCGCCGAACTGGACGCGATGGAAAACGGGGCCGGCGTCCACCCGACACTCATCCCGGGCACCTTCCGCCCGACGGCCAATATCGACAATGACTATCTGATGAACCGCGACGCCCAGCGTAAAAAGATCCATTACAGCGGCATCAAGGGCATCGCGATCCAAGACTCCTCGCTCCAGGAAAGCATGGGCAAGATTGCCGACCGCTCTCGCGAAAACCTGGTTTCCACCGATAATGCGATCATCATGGCCCGAATGCGATTGCGCAAGGCGGCCAAGGCGCTGGAAGCCGGCAAGGGCGTGCCTCCGGGCCTGGTTCCGGAAACGCAGCTGGTGCGCTCCGCCTCCTTCATCCTGCCGGAGGACGGGGCTTTCAAGGAAACCGCGCTTGACGCGTCAGTCGTCCGCATGGGCGAACCCTTCGTTGCAGTCTGATCAGGGGGTAACACCCATGCAGACCAATCACGAACCCGTTGTGATCGTTGGCGCCGGCCAGGCTGGCGCCTGGGTGGCGATCACACTGCGCAGCCTTGATCCGGACCGACGGATCATTCTCATCGGCGATGAGGCCCATCCGCCCTACGAGCGCCCACCGCTCTCGAAGGCAATACTGGCCGGAAAGGCTGAAATCGAAAGCGCCTACATCAAACCCGCTGCATTCTACGCGGAAAACCGCATCGAACTGATGCTGAAGCGGAGGGTGGTGAAGATCAACCGTGACCGCAATAGCCTGACGCTCGACGACGGCGAGATCGTTGCCTACGGGACGCTAGTCCTTGCGACCGGCTGCCGACCCAGACGACTACCGATCGACGGCGCCGACCTGCCGCAGGTTCATACGCTGCGCACCATCGTCGACGTGGAGAGAATTGCCGCTTTGCTGAAGCCTGCCAGCAGGGTCGTTGCGATCGGCGCCGGCTTCATCGGTCTGGAATTCGCGGCCGTCGCCGTCGAAAGCGGTTGTTCCGTCTCCATCGTCGATGCGGCCCCACATGCCATGGGGCGGGTCATCGACAAGGCGGTCGCGGAAGTCATCACCGCCGGCCATGCCAGTCGCGGTGTCGATTTCCGCTTCTCGACGGCCATCGAACGGATCGAAGCGGAGGGCGATCACGCAGTCGTCATTCTCGGCAGCGGCGAGCGCCTGCCGGCCGACCTGATCATCGTCGGCATCGGCGCCTTGCCCAATACCGACTTGGCCGAAGCGGCCCATCTTGCCTGCGACGACGGTATCATCGTCAACGCCTTCGGCCGCACTGACGACCCGAAGATCTTTGCTGTCGGCGACGTAACGCGTCATTTCAATCCGCTGCTCGGCCGCAGCCTCAGGCTGGAGAGCTGGCAAAACGCGCAGAACCATGGCATCGCCGTTGCCAAGGCGATCGCAGGCACGGCGATGCCCTATGCCGATCTTCCCTGGTTCTGGTCGGATCAATACGACACGAACCTGCAGATCATCGGCGCACCGTCCGCATGGGATCGCATCATCTGGAGGGGCAATCCAGAGAGCGGAAAATTCACGGCGATCTACATGAATGGCGAACGAGTGGTGGCGGGTAACAGCATGAACAATGCCCGCGACATCCGCTTTCTCAAGCAGTTGATCCTTAACGGGACGCCGGTGTCCGACGCGGCCCTCGCCGACCCCGCCACCAATCTCGCTCAACTCGTGAAAGGCTGAGCCATGAACGCAATCGATATCGCAGCCGAGGGCAGCACGGCCGATCTGAGGGGCAAGCGTGCTGTGGTGATCGGCGCCGGTTACGGTGTCGGACCGGAGGTCGTCTCGGCACTCGCAGCAGCCGGAGCCACCGTCGTCACAGATGCGGCCGACGCACCGGCCGGCAACTATATTGCCTCGGATTGCGATCCCGCCGCATTCATCGGCCACTGTACGGACAAACTCGGCGGTATTGATATCCTGGTCGTCTCGTCGCGCCCGGTGAAGAACAAGCCGGTGCTCGAGATGACGCCGCAAGAGATGCGCAGCGTCGCAGAAGAAGAACTCGTCATCCCCGCCCTGCAGATGCAGGAAGCGGCCCGGTTCATGGTGAAGGCGGGCCACGGCCGCATCATCGTTTTCGCCTCGATGTCCGCCAAAACCGGCGTGCACCATGATGTTGCCCCCTATGCGGCCGCCAAGGGCGGATTACTCGCCTTTGCCCGCGTGTTGGCCGCCGAGACTGCGGAACATGGCGTCACCGTCAACGGCATCGCCACGGCCCTCTTCGAGCCGCAGGTCAAGACAATGGCGGAAGAGAAGCGAACGCGACTGAAGAGCGCAATTCCGGTCGGCCGCTTCGGCCGCAGCGAGGAGGCGGCACACGCAGTCCTGTTCCTCGCTTCGCACAATGCCGGTTTTGTGACCGGCGAATGTCTTAATCTTTCCGGCGGCCGGTTTATGGATTGATATGGAACAGGCAATCACAGGAGATCGGCGATGATCGTACAGAGCTTCCTCGGCAACCGCCCGGGACTGAGGATCGAAGACTACCGCAACTCGGTGCCGCGTCACGTGAAAGTGCTTGCAATCGGCAGGAGCGCCGAAAGCATCATCTCGGATTTCAACAAGGGGCGGGACAATATTCTCCTGACCGGTCCACTCGATCCGGACCGGCGTCAGCCCATGGACGAACCCGTCGATGGCATTAGCCCCAACGCGGTGATCGTCGTTTACCAGCGCGGCGAGGATGTGCGCTTTCCGTTCCAGACTGAGCGTACAGCTTCAATGTTGTCATTCGTCGTGCTGGAGGAAACGGGCACCAGATCCGGCGTTGAATCGAACAAGACGTTGAAGGCGATCCAAAAGGTTGCGGACCTCTTCGTCACCACCTCGGACCGCGAGTTCGTCAATGAATTGATCGACAATCTCGCCTGCTGAGGCGCGGCAGGATTTGTTTTCATCGGGAAAGGTACGCCCACTATATATCCAGAAAGAATAAGAACCGCGTCAATTCGTATTGGACTTAAATAAGTCGATAACCGTACGGTGGTTCCATCAAGGAGGCGGACAGACCACGCGAGGACGCAGCAAATAAGCGTCGTGGCGCTGTCCAGAAGCAGAATGATCGCCGGATCGAAGGGCGGGCACCGCTACAGCGCTCTGGCTGCTCAATACCCTAAGAAAAATCCTGACAAACGTCAGACGCATCCGTGTAACACCGTTCGTGGGGAACAAGAAATGCAACTAACCAGACGATCAGTAATGTCTCTCCTTGGAGCCGGGGCCGCCTATGGTCTGCTCGGCGCGCCGACGATCAATTTCGCTGAAGCGGCCGATGCGGGCACCTTGCGCGTCGCGCTCGATGAATTGCCGAAGCAGCTCGATCCCCTGCTCTACCAGACCAATCCGGGCTACCGGACCATGCTCAACATCTACGACACGCTGCTCACAGTCGATTATGCCGGCGACGGCGCGCTGCAGCCGGCGCTTGCTGAAAGCTGGAAGCGTGTCGATGCCCAGACCATCGACCTGACGCTGCGCGGCGGCGTGCTCTTTCACGACGGTTCGCCGCTGACTGCCGACGATGTCGTCTTTTCCTTCAGCAACAGCCGCATGTTCGATCCGAAATCGCCAGGCTATGGCGTCGCTCAGCAGTTTCTGTCGACGATTCAATCGGTCGAAGCGGTCGATGCCAAGACCATACGCGTGAAGTCCAAGGTGCCCGATCCCGCACTTGAATTACGTCTCACTGCCTGGGGCAGCCAGATTATCAGTAAGAAGGCCTTCGAGGCCGCCGGTGGTTTTCAAGGCTTTGCCGCTAAGCCGGTGGGTACTGGCCCGTTTTCGGTCGTGTCGCTTTCGCCTGATGCCGTGACGCTGAAGGCCTTTCCCCAATATTGGGGCGGTAAGCCGAACATCGAGACGCTCGTCTACCGTTCGTCTCCCGAACTGTCTTCGCGTATCGCGGGTCTCGCCGCCAATGACTTCGACATCATCACCGACGTGCCAGCCGACCAATTCGAGGCAGTGACCCGCGACAGCAATCTTGAGATCGTCGGCGGCACCGTCGCCAGCCTGCGCATCATCAAGTTCGATACCCGCAATGAAGTGCTGAAGGACGCCCGCGTCCGCCGCGCTCTGTCGCTTGCGGTCGACCGTCAAGCGATCGTCGATGCGCTCTGGCAGGGCAAGGTCGATGTGCCGCATGGCCATCAGCTTCCCTCGTACGGCCCGTTCTTTAACCCCTCCCGTCCGGCTTACGCCTACGATCCGGAAAAAGCCAAGGAGCTCCTGACCGCGGCCGGCTACAATGGGCAAACGATCCCCTATCGTATCCGCACCGCCGCATATGGACCGGAGCTTGCGACCGCACAAATCGTCATTTCCATGTGGGAGCAGGTCGGCGTGAAAATCGACCTGCAGATCGTCGAGAATTTCGCGCAGATGATGGCCTACCCCGGTGTCGGCATGCGCAACGGCGTCGATCCCGTCCTGGTCAACGATCCGCTCTTCGGCCTCTGGCGCTCATACGATCGCTCGCAGAAAGACATCTGGAGCAACGAGGAGTTTTTCACTCTCGGCGACAAGCTTCAGTCGAGCACCGATGTCGAAGAGCGCAAGAAGGCGAATACCCGCATGATGGATATATTCGACGAGGATCCGCCGGGCATCATCCTGCACACGATGGGCGTGTTCTACGGCAAGCGGAAAGGCGTCAAGTGGGCGCCCATCCCCTCGGTCTACATGAATTTCCGCGGGGCGTCCCTCGCCTGAGGCGCTGTGCAGCAAGCGGATAGTTCCGTTTCACTATCCGCAGATTCAAAGTGATGCGGCGCCCCTCGGGGCTCCGCATCGATGCACCTGAAATAGCCTGCAGGATTGAATGGATGAACCCCGATAGAATTGCAGATGCGATTTGCCGTGTAGAAAACCTGGGCATCGCGCTCGCCGGCGAAGAACCCATTCCCCTGGTCGAAGATGTCTCCTTCGAAATTGCCAAGGGAGGTTACTTCGCTCTTGTCGGGGAAAGTGGCAGCGGAAAAAGCATTACCTGTCATAGTTTGATGCGGCTCCTTCCTTTCAAACCTGATTTCAAGGGCCGTATCGAAATCGACGGCAAGGATGTTTGGTCGCTCGACCGCCGGGAACTCGTCCAGTTTCGCCGCAAGACCGTCGGTATGGTCTTCCAGGATCCGCTGGCTGCTCTCAACCCGGTGCGCACCATCGGCTCGCAGATGCGGGAGACGCTGAAGCTCTACTATCCTTCCGCCCGCTCCGACGAGTTGTACACCCGCGCCGTCGATGCCCTGAAGGGCGTCCATATCCCGCTGCCGGAGCAGCGTCTCGAAGTCTATCCGCACCAGCTTTCTGGCGGCCTGAACCAGCGCGTCATGATCGCGCTCGCCATGCTCGGCGACCCGGCACTGCTCATCGCCGACGAACCGACCACGGCGCTTGACATGTCGGTGCAGGCGGAAGTGCTCGATCTGATCGATGAGATGCGGCGCAACAACAAGCTGACAGTCCTGCTCGTCACCCATGACCTCGGTATCGTTCGCGACCGCGCAACCCATATTGCTGTCATGCACAGGGGCCGGCTTATCGAACAGGGGCCGACCGCTCAGGTCGTGGAAGCGCCCAAAGCGACCTATTCGCGCGAGCTTTTCGCCGCAGCGAGCGTCGGATGGCCGGATCGCCAGACGTCGAAATTGCGGCAGAACCCAGTCGCTCTCTCGTTTGAAGACGTCAACAAGACCTATTACGCCTCGTCTCACGATCGGAAGGCGGGCGTCGGTGTCTCCGCCGCTAAGGCCATGTCTTTTGCAGTCCATCGCGGCGAGATTGTTGCGCTTGTTGGCGAAAGCGGCAGCGGCAAGACGACGGCCGCAAAAATGGCGCTCGGCCTCGTCTCACCGGATTCCGGCAAGATCGAGTTGCATTCAAACAGCAACGCCGGATCACCGAAACTCAACATTCAGATGGTCTTTCAGCATCCGCGCGATTCCCTTGACCCTCTGATGCGGGTGGGCGACCAATTGCACGAGGTCCTGAAGGTCCACGGCTGGCGGAATGCGGAAGCACGCCGCAACCACATTGCCCAGATCATAAAGGATGTCGGGCTCGGTGCCCAGGTCCTCGAACGCAAGCCGACATTTCTCAGCGGCGGCGAAGCTCAGCGCGCCGTCATAGCCCGCGCCCTGCTGCTGAAACCGGATGTGTTGATTGCCGACGAGCCCTTGTCAGCCGTCGACGTCCGCATCCAGAAGCATATCCTGGAATGTTTCAAGGGACTGCGCGAGCGCCTCGGCATCGCAATTCTGCTGATTACCCACGACCTGCGCGTCGTCTTCGAGATCGCAGACCAGGTCGTCGTGCTGCGCCACGGCGAGGTGATCGAGGATATCCCCGTCTCGTTGTTCACCGATGGCAGACGGCACGAATATACGCAAATGCTGATCGACGCCATGCCGGGCAAGGCTGCGGCTCAACGTGACGCTGCCCCGGAAGGCGTCGTCGTAACAGGTGGGAGGGTCTGACCATGCCTTTGTTGTTTCGGCTCCTGCGCGCTTTCGTCTCTCTCTGGGTGATCGTCACGCTGGTCTTCGTCGCGCTACGCGCCACTGGCGACCCGATCTTGGCCATCTTCAATCCCGACGATACGACCAAGGAAGCGCTTGATGCCTATCGCGAGCAGTGGGGTTACACGGGCACGATCCTCCAGCAGTATCTGGCCTATGTGAACAATATTTTCCACGGCGCCTTTGGCATTTCCAACATGAGCAACCGCGATGCTCTAGACGTCGTCCTCGAGCGCCTTCCCGCGACCCTCCTGCTAGTCGGCTGTTCCACCTTCCTCATGATCGCCATCGGGCTGCCGGTCGGCGCGTTCGCAGCACTCGACAATGGCGGACGTCTCGACCGTACCATCATGTCGCTCTCGACAGTCGGCTTCGCCTTGCCCAATTTCGTGCTCGGCCTAGCGCTGATCCTACTCTTGTCGGTCAACCTGCACCTCCTGCCATCGAACGGCTACGGCTCAATCGAAAACCTGATCATGCCTGCGTTGACGATCGGCCTTGCGAAAGCGGCAATTTTCACCCGTTTCGTTCGTTCGGCCGTGCTCGATGCCCTTCGTCTACCCTGCGTCACCTCGGCCAGGGCGCGGGGCCTTGGTGAATTCAAGATCTTCACCAATCATGTCATTCCGAATGCGCTGCTGCCGCTGGTGACGATTACGCCGCTCCTCGTGGGAGCCATGATTGCCGCCGGTTCAGTGGTCGAGTCCGTGTTCGGCTGGCCCGGCGTCGGCCGGCTGATCGTGGATTCCGTCGCCCAGCGCGACCTTGCCGTGCTGCAGGTCATCATCATGATGGTCGCCTTTCTGATGATCGCCACAAACCTCATCGTCGACCTGGCCTACGCCAAGCTCGATCCCCGCACCGCACTTGCACAGAACCACTGATCGGAGACCCAATGTCCGCAATCGTCACAGAAAAGCCGGTTCGCCGTTTTCCGGGCATGCCGATCGCCGCACAGCTCTCGGTGCTCTTTCTGGTCGGCTGTCTTTCTCTCGTCATCATATTGCCCATGGTGTCGACGATGAACACGACGTCGGTGAACCTGCTCGCGCGCCTGAAACCGCCGGCCGGTTTCGGCGGCACCTGGGCGCATTTCCTGGGCACGGACGACCTCGGCCGCGACATATTCATCCGGCTCGTCTCCTCGCTCCGCACCAGCCTGGCGCTGGCGCTCGGCGCCACGGTGATCTCGGCGATTATCGGCACAACGATTGGCATCCTTGCGGCGCATTTCCGGGGCTGGGTCGATCAGCTGATCGTCGCAGCCATTGATACGCAGGCTTCCGTGCCATTCATCATCGTCTCGCTGACGCTGACCGCTTTCTTCGGCAACAACATCGTCCTGTTCATCTTCATCCTCGGCCTGTTCGGCTGGGAACGCTTCGCTCGCTTGTCGCGCGCCATGACGCTCGCCTCCCGCGGCCGCGGTTACGTGCTGGCCATGACGACGCTCGGTTTTCCGTGGAGCCGCATATATCTGCGCCACGTCCTGCCGAACATTGCCAGCACCCTGCTCGTCACCGCCACGATCAACTTCCCTGAAGTCATCCTGCTGGAAACGTCACTGAGCTTCCTCGGCCTCGGTATCCAGCCGCCGATGAGCAGCCTCGGCAACATGCTCGGCTTCGGCCGCTCCTACCTGCTAACCGGCTGGTGGATCGCCGTCGT
Source organism: Rhizobium sp. CF142 (assembly GCF_000281145.1). NCBI lineage: Bacteria > Pseudomonadati > Pseudomonadota > Alphaproteobacteria > Hyphomicrobiales > Rhizobiaceae > Rhizobium > Rhizobium sp. CF142. The sequence continues at coordinate 28,598 of NZ_AJWE01000027.1, forward strand.
ACCAGGCATTGCCATCTTCCTCTGCACGCTGACCGTCAGCATCATTGGCGACTGGGCAAGAAACGTAATCGGAAGGGCATGATCGGCGCTCTTCCCGACCGATATCCTCAGATGAGCTTTCCGATCAGCGGCAACGTCGTATCGATTTTGGGCCATGGGGTCCGATGCGCGCCGGCTCCGTGTTACCGCCAACATCAATTCATGGGGATGTCGTTGAGATCTTGGCCCAAATAAAAAAGCCCGCTTTTCAGCGGGCTTTTTTATGCCGTAATCCAACACCCTTCGACGAGTTCCCGCATGCGGGAGACTGCCGCCCCCGGAGCACTCAATACAGGAACCCGGACTTGCTTTCCGACGGCGTCTGCCGCCTGCGACGTCGAGAAATGTGCGAGCATGATGGTGTCGACGTCGTCAAGTTCGTACGCGCTCTCGGCGATGAGCCGGTTATGGGTTTCGGCATCGCCGGCCCGCAACGCCGTCATCGCGTCGGCAACAAGAATGGTTTTCAGCGATGCCGGCGAATGAACCTCGGCCGTATACTCTTTGAACTCATCGGTCATTGTAGCGACCGCCGGCCCGAAAGTGGCGATCATACCGATCCGCTGCCCGTTAGCGACAGCGGCGTGAAACATCGCCTCGTTCGGCTTCAAAACAGGCACCGGTAGTTCGGAAGCCATCCGTTCGATCGCCGGCCCGAAGGCCGAGCAGGTGACGAGCACGCCGTCGGCGCCGGTCGAACAGCCATATCGACCGAGATTGACGAAACGTTCGATCATGGCTTCGGTGAGATCTGCTTCCCGCGCTCTGTCAGGGCTCAGGGAGTCGTCGAGCAGATTGACCAGTTCGGCTTCCGGCCACAACTGCCGGAACGCTGCCTGCACCGGCTGCATGGCGACCGGCGTCGCGTGAAGGAGAACTATGCGGGGCTTGGCGCTCATGAGATTCACGTCCGTGAGATCAAAAACGAGGTTCGAGCCCGGCCTGCCCGTAGGCATTCCGGGCTGCAGGTGTAAATAGCTGCTCGAGGAAGCGACCGGCGGCTTCAGACGCAAGTGCATCCGTAAAGACCGCAACGCTGAAATCGGTGGTCGCTTGAAGCTCTGCAGGAAGAGGCCCGACAAGGTCGACGCCAGGAACGGCGAGCAGTTCGCTCACCTGCTGAATGGCCAATGCAACCTCGCCGCTCACGAGCTTTTCGCCTGTCAGCCCGGCATCGATGACCAGCGCCTTCGAGCGTATCGCGTCCCCGATACCGAAATCGTCGATCATCTTGTCGAAGAAGATTCCGCTCGCGCCGGTGCGGGAATAGACGAGCGTCGGGGTGTCGAGCAGTGTCTTCCGGAGTGCGGCCTGCGTCGAGATGTCGGGCCTTGGAGCCCCCGCAACGACACCAACGCCGACGGAAGCCCTGGCCAGCGGTCGGCGGGATGCAGGATCGAGCCGCCCCTTTGCGGCGAGCTCATCGATGGCCCAGTCGATCGCAACGATTGCATCGGCCTTCTGCCCATCGGCAATACGCCGCATCAGGCCGACCGTCGGGTCCCAGATCATTTCCGCCCGGCCGCCGGTTTTCTCAAATCCCGGCATAATCGTCTCGTCGACGATCGCCCGCAGGATGAGCGCACTCATCACCGCGACCGGCTTACCTGCGTCATCTGCCCCAGGGACCATCTCGCACCTCAAAGATATTCGACGGTGTAGTCGATCTTGGTGAGGCAGTCGTCGATCCAGCGGCGGTCGACGGTGCCGTTGCGAACCCGATCGCGCTGCGCGTTCTCGCCGGCAAGCCGCTTTGCTGCAGCCGGATAGACGCTCTCCGTCTCGTCATAAGGAATGCACATCAGCCCGTCGTCGTCGCCGATCATCAGATCGCCGGGCTCGACGACCATGCCGCTGATGGCGATCGGTACGTTGATCTCGCCCGGGCCGTCATGCAGCGGGCCACGATGTGTGACACCGGCGGCAAAGACCGGGAATGTATGGTTCTTGACATGCCCGTAGTCGCGGATGGCGCCATAGATCACGACACCTGCGATGCCGCGGGTTTCGGCATGGGTCAGCATCATCTCGCCGACGATCGCATTGGTAAGCTCGCCGCCGGCATCCACGACGAGTATGTCACCTGGCAGCGCGGTATCGATCGCCTTATGGACAAACAGATTGTCGCCCGGGCGCGTCTTGACGGTAAAGGCAGGGCCGGCCAGGACCCTGCCGCCGGCATGCATCGGCCGGAGTGAGGCGCCGCCGGCTGCAAGCCTCGACATGCAGTCGCTGATGACGGCCGCCGGCACGACGCGGAACTTATCGACCGTTTCGGGCGAAACTCGCCGTTTGGGCTGCATCACTCTCAAGGTCGTCATCGCGCACTCCTTCGCTGCATACGTCCTGCTTCTTGGATGCAGGGAGAATACGAGGCGATTGTCCCGTTGCGCCAATTCAAATTGAGGACCGTCTTATTCGGCCATCTATATAAAAAGCACCGCCTTTAATCGAGAATGATATATGGACGAAATAAGTTTCACCACGTTTGAAATTGGACGCAAGCAGCTTGGGCCTCTACTCATTGAGATGAAAGAGTGAGGGTGCCGCAGTGCTGAAATTCAACGCCAATCTGACCCAGCTTTATACCGAGCTCGATTTCCTCGACCGTTTTGCCGCCGCGGCTGCCGACGGCTTCAAGGGCGTCGAATATCGCGCCGCATACCATATCCCAAAGGAGGTGCTGACCGAATTGCTCCAAAGGAACGGGCTGAAGCAGATCCTCTTCAATCTGCCGCTTGGAAACTGGGACGCAGGAGAGCGCGGAATCGCCTGTCTGCCGGGGCGTGAGGACGAATTTCGCCAGGGTCTCGAGATTGCCGTGGACTACGCAAAAGCGCTTGGTTGCGAGCAGCTCAATTGCCTTGCCGGTCTAAAGCCTGCAGCCGTGCCGGATCGCGAAGTCGAGGAAGTACTCTGCGCAAACCTGCGCTATGCGGCGGACCGCTTTGCCAAGGACGATATCAAGCTGCTACTCGAAATCCTCAACAGCCGAGACAATCCGGGTTGCGTGATATCAAGCGCCGCCAAGTTCGAAGAGATTGCCGGGCGCGTTGATTCCGACAATCTCTATCTGCAATTCGACTTCTATCACCTGCAGGTGATGGAAGGCGACCTAGCTCGCAAGTTCGAACGGCTGCAGTCGAGAATTGCTCATGTGCAGGTGGCCGATAACCCCGGCCGGCACGAGCCCGGAACCGGTGAAATCAACTTCGGCTTCATATTCCAGGAGCTGGAACGGCTTGGTTATGACGGCTGGGTCGGTTGCGAATATGTTCCGAAAGGACGCGCGAGCGAAGGCCTCGGCTGGGCAAGACCCTGGATGCCAAAGCCCGAGCAGGGCACCTGATGTCATCAGGCGCCATTGCTGACGCGCGTGTTCCTCCATGAAGACGAAATACGATGAAAAAGCAGGCAGGGGTTTGATCGAATGTTGATTGGTTGCATTGCAGACGACTTCACCGGTGCGAGCGATCTTGCCAACACCTTGGCAAAACAAGGCATGTCGGTCACACAGTTCGTCGGGGTTTCCGGCACACCTGCTTCGCCCGATTGCGAAGCTGGCGTCGTAGCGCTCAAGAGCCGGTCGATTCCAGCATCCGAAGCGAAAGCCTTGTCGCTGGAGGCGCTCGAATGGTTGAAGGACCAGGGATGCCAGCAGTTTCTTTTCAAATATTGCTCGACGTTCGATTCAACCCCTGAGGGCAACATTGGTCCGGTTGCAGAGGCGCTGCTCAACGCACTCGATGCTCCGTTTGCGATCGTCTGCCCAGCCTTTCCAACGGTCGGACGGACGGTCTATCAAGGTCATCTGTTCGTCAACGATCATCCGCTGAGCGAAAGCGGAATGGAAAACCATCCGCTGAATCCGATGACGGACTCGGACTTGCGTCGCTGGTTGCGAAGGCAGTCGACCAAAGAGGTCGGATTTGTCGGCCATTCCATTGTCCGTCAGGGCAGTGAGGTGGTGTTGACCGCAATGCAAAAGGAGGCAAGTGCAGGCAAGTCTCTGATTGTTGTCGACGCAATCGATGATGCGGATCTCCTGACGATCGGGAGGGCTTTGGCCGGACACAGGCTGGTGACGGGCGGATCGGGGATCGCGCTCGGCCTGCCGGAAAACTTTAGGGCAAGAGGGCTTTTGGCGGCCGAACGGAAGAAACAATTCTCTCCGACGATTGGTCCAGGCGCCGCCTTGTCCGGCTCATGTTCGCCGACAAGCCAAAAGCAGCTGGAGCATCACCTTCTGACAAGTCCGGGGCTGCGGGTGGAGTCCGCCGATCTCATCAGCGGCAAACTGGACCCGCTCACGGCAGCCAACTGGGTGATCGAACACATCGACCACATACCGATCGTCTATTCCACGGCCGATGCTCAGACCGTCGGTGACACGCAGCAGCGTTTCGGCCGAGCGGCAATGGCCCACAAGATCGAAGATTTCTTCTCCACACTCGCGACATTTCTCGTTGCTCGCGGCGTGGTTCGTCTGGCAGTGGGCGGCGGCGAGACATCCGGTGCCGTCGTCCAGGGACTTCGCGCGAACAAGCTCATCATCGGACCTGAAGTCGACCCCGGTGTGCCCGCCTTGGAGGTGGAGACCACACCGGTCCGGCTCGCCTTGAAAAGCGGCAACTTCGGCAGTCTCGACTTCTATCAGAAGGCTTTGAGAGTTTTGGGAGAGCCGGCATGACCGACGAGGCGAAGGTCCGTGATGCAATTGTCCAATGGAGCCGTTCACTGTTCGAACGTGGCTTTACCGTCGGCTCGTCGGGGAATATCTCGGTCAGGGTCGACGGCGGATATCTTTGCACGCCAACGAATTCCTGCCTTGGATTCCTCGTGCCCGATCGGTTGAGCCGGCTCGACGAGGACGGGCGCCACATCGATGGCGACAAACCCACCAAGGAACTACCGCTCCACCTCGCCTTCTATCGGAACCGATCGGCTGCCAACGCCGTCGTTCATCTGCACTCGACCTATGCTACGGCGATTTCCTGTCTCTCGACCGCCGACAGGAGCGATGCGATTGCGCCGATCACCCCTTACGTCGTCATGCGGGTCGGAGCTGTTCCGATCCTGCCATACTTCAGGCCGGGCTCATCAGACATGGTCCCGGAACTTGAACGAATTGCCCCTCGTCACAAGGCGGTTCTCCTCGCCAACCACGGACCTGTCGTTGCGGGAAGCTCGCTGGAGAGCACGGTATTTGCCGCAGAAGAGCTGGAGGAAACGGCCAAGCTGCTCATCCTTACGCAGGGCATGGCGGTGAACAGGCTCAGTCGCGAGAACATCTGTGAGCTGGAAGCAAGCTTCAATCTTGCTTGATCCGCCTGGATTGGGCTGGCGCTTTAAACGATCGGGGGTGTCGATAATGCCGACCGGGACGGTGGCGGATCGTTTCAGCCGTCACCGCCAAATGGCAAAGACCGATGTCATGCCGCCTCGTCGTCTTCCGGCCCTTCTCTTTCGTGCTGCCGTTTCTGGCGAGAGATAATCCGGCCCGGTTTGCGAGGTGTGGAAGTTCGCAGGCGTCAGTATTGCCATTCACCTTCCGATCTCTTCAACGTGGCACCAGACCGCGAGAAGCGGAGTGGTGGTACAACGCATGGCAAATGACTGTCCCGCTTCAGCAGCGAAGACGCCGCCTATTCCGGTCGAAATCCAGCTCTCTCCGGCTATTGAAAGCTCGCAGGGGGAAAGCAGCAGGAAAGCCCGGGAAAACCGCTGCACGTGATCCGGAAAACGGCTATAGGGTTCCATATAGGTAAGGCCAACCCGGATATCCGCCCGATCTTCCAGGCCGCCTGGGCCGACAATCACACTGTGTGCATGGGCCTTCTCAAAATTCAGGCTGGCAAATGGTCCACTTCTGCCTCTGATCCACACGAGTGATTCAGCCAGGCGCCAAACGCTCTGCGCTACCTCGGCGTAAATGTCTCGAGCGGCGATTGCATTTTGAAGAGCTGCCTCAAGGCCGGAAGGGATTCCGGTATCGTGGAGCCGCTTGTCCCGCAGGGTTCCCGTACGCTCGAGCTTTTGAAAGACTTTACCTGCGACAAAACTCGCCATCGTCGAAGCCGACGGATGCAGCATCGCGCGGGCCAGCAAGTTCAAGAAATTGTCGAGCTCCACCGGGCGTTCCGCGGCACCTCGTTCGCGCAGCCTATGTTTCACCGGCTCTTTCTCATCCGTGATGAGTAGATCTGCTTCTCGTTTGATTGTCCTGCCCATGGCGTTCTCCGTGCAGAACCTTCCCTACAGTGCCCCGCCTAGATCCGGCAAGGACTCTGATCAATCTGCCGAGCGTCTGTAAATCTCGTCCGATAGTTTCGTCTGAAGACTTCCTCTCAAAACTTTGGGCCAAGTCTGCATGAGGGCTCGACGGCGTCTAGAATTGCAGAATCGCGCTGGAACGGGATAGGGCAGCAGGCCTCACCACGGTATCGGCGTTCCGTCATAGACCCAATGTCTGCCGCTGTGTTCCCGGTTTGCTGCCGCTATGAAGGACCGGAAACCGGCTGCAACGCTGTCAGTATCGGGGAGGCCCTGATCGTCGGCGTTCGAAACGCGAAACTTTCCAGGTTCGAGGAGCAGGCAGATGCAGCCCCAGGACTTCCATTCGACCGACAGGTTACGCCACATCTGATTCAGAGCGGATTGGGATGCGCGATAGGCGAAGCGACGCGGCTCCTGGAATCTGCTGATCGAGGCAGCATGGCTCGACACCGCCGTAAGGATCTTGAGCTCGCCTTTCCTCAGGTTTGGCTCGAGCAAGCTCGCGAGATGAAGCGGCGCGAACGTGTTTGCGACCATGATCGGCCGCCAGTGCGCCAAGGTGATGGCTTCGGGCGGCAGGCCGTCTTCGCCGGATATGCCTTCATTCAGAATGACGACGTCGATGGCGCGGCCGTCAAGGCAGTCAACCAGGCTTCGCGCTGAGCTTTCCTTCAGAGCATTGTAGCGCAAATCGATGACGAGCTCTCCGAATTTGTCAGAAAGGCGCGTGTCGAGGGGATCGCTGCAGGCGACGATCACCTCCCAGCCGATCGTCGCGTATTGGATCGCAAGCTGCAGACCGAGCCCTTCATTCGCTCCGGTAATCAATACAGTTGGCATCGCGTCGCTATCCTCCTTCTCACCAGGGCACATCGGTACCGTCATAGCCGATGATGCGGCCGGAATCGGCGATCGTCAGCCCCGAGACGACCTTCTTCATGCCGGCCACACTCGTTTCCACGGCGATGCCGTTGAAGTTCGTCATCCGGGTCGCGACAAGACCCGGCCGCAACAAAGTGCAGATAATCCCGTCAGCCTTCCATTCCCTCGCCAATGCCGACCAGACTGCGTTCAGGCCGGTTTTGGAAGCGCGATAGGTATATTGCGTTCCCCAGTCATTGGCGCCGATCGAGCTCATCAGGCTCGACATGGCGGTGGCGATCCTGAGCTTTCCCGCAAGCAGGTTCGGTTTCAGCGCCGCAGCAAGTGCAAGCGGTGCGAAGGTGTTCGTCTCGACCACCTTCAAAAAGTCCGCCTGCGTCACCTCTGCCGGTTTGGCTTCAAGATTGACCGCAATACCGGCATTGGCGATCAACGCATCGATCGGAACGCCATCGAGATCGGCACAAAGAGCCTCGATCGAGCTTCTCTGCGTGACATCCAGGGTAAACACTTCTGCGCCCGATATGCTGGCGAGTTCGGACGCGGTGGACGGATCTCTGGCGGTTCCGAGAACCCTCCAGCCATCCGCCGCAAACTGCCGGGCAAGCTCGAGGCCGATGCCCCGATTTGCGCCTGAGATAAGGATCGTTGACATTCGATTTCACTTCGTGCGATTGGAATATCAACGGTATACCAAAACAAGAATCGCGCAACTCCATCCGACAATTTTTTTGTTGAGACGGCGTGCAGCGTCAGCGACACGCGCTCACAGAAGACGTCAGAGGAACTGCCACTCGCTAAAAAACGGATCATCCAATGTCCCTGATCAGTACCAGCAGCAAGGGCGTTTACGTCATCGCTGTAACCCCATTTGCCGAGGACGGAGCGATCGACACTGCGAGCGTCGACAGCGTCACCGACTTCTATCTTGAAGCAGGCGCTGACGGGCTGACCATTCTCGGCATGATGGGTGAGGCGCCGAAGCTGACCCATGCGGAAGCCCTAGCCGTGACAAGACAAACACTCGCACGCACCGCAGGCAAGCCCGTCGTCGTCGGCGTATCGGCGCCGGGGCTGGCAGCAATCAGTGAATTGACCAAGGCGGTAATGGATCTTGGTGCGGCGGGCGTCATGGTGGCGCCGCCCGGCAACCTGAAAACTAACGAGCAAATCACCGGATATTATCAGCAGGTCGTTGATGCACTCGGCAGCGACATTCCCCTCGTGCTGCAGGACTTTCCACTATCCACTGGCGTGTCGATCAGCAACGATAGCCTTGGCCGCATCATCGAAACCTGCCCGAGCATCGTCATGGTCAAGCATGAAGATTGGCCGGGGCTTGCAAAGATCACTGCGCTGCGCGAAGCCGAAGCCAATGGCCGCCGCCGCGTATCGATCCTCTGCGGCAATGGCGGCATCTTCCTGCCCGAGGAAATTGCGCGGGGTGCAGATGGCGCGATGACCGGCTTCGGATACCCTGAAATGATGGTCGAGGTCTGTGCACTTGCTGCTGCGGGAGATATGGACCGGGCACAGGACATATTTGATGCTTACCTGCCGCTCGTACGCTACGAGCAGCAGCCAGGCATCGGGCTCAGCGCCCGCAAACACGTCCTTGCGCGACACGGCGCAATCCGCAGTTCGGCGCAGCGCCGCCCCGGCACACCGCTTTCCAAGACTGCGATCGAGGAGATCGAGCGGTTGATCCTGCGGCAGGAGCGACGTCTGGCCGAGCTTGGTCGATAGGCTGGTGTCAGCCTCTCCGCCGCCCGAGGATGAAGTCGATGATGGCATCGCGCACATTGTCGAGATGATCGCCCATCAACCGGCGCGACAGTTGGGGATCACCGCCGGCAACCGCATCGATCAAGGCCATATGCTCGCTGCCGCCTGGCTGCAGACGATGAGGCATGCGCGCCGTGTTGAAGATATGAGTGCGGCGGCGCAGGTCTCGGATCGCCGCAGAGACCATCGGGTTTCCAGCAGCTTCCGCAATCGTCCCGTGGACGAGATCATCGACCGACCAGTGGTCGGCTGGTGTAATTTTGGGAAGCAGCAGCAGCCAGCGGATCGCGACGCGCACCTTCTCCGCTTCGTCAGCCGCCAGTTGCCCGGTCGCGCGCGCGGCTGCCTCAACTTCGAGAATCCGGCGCATATCAAGCAGGTTCATGTAGGTTTCGATGCTCACATCCGCAACGACGAGCATCCGGCCCTGCCGGCGCATGGCAAGTGATTCCGTTTCCAGCCGGCCGAGCGCCTCGCGCACGGGCGTGCGCGAAATCGATAGCATCTCGGCGAGCCTGCGTTCCTGCAGAACGGCTCCGGCCTGGAGGCGCCCGGACAGGATCAGATCCAGGATCTGCGCATAGGCAAATTCGCTGAGGCTGACGTCGCCCTCTGCTGAAAGCGGGAAGATACGCCCCGCCGCATCCGTATCGGAAAATGTCATTCTAACCCCGTTTTTGGTGGACCGGCGATATACCACTCTTGCCGGTGGCGCAATCGATTTCGCTTGCGGAGTTAACGCGCACCGAAACCAGCGAACCGTATTGACGATTGCGCGCCATTGGTATTCCATTGGAACACCAAAATCAATGAAGGAGATATCAATGTCGGTTCGGCCGTGGAGGGCGACATGCATCCAGATGGACAGCAAAATCGCCAGCAATGCAAAAACGCGGGAAGAAGCTTGGCAGATCATCGAGGAGAACCTTGATGAGGCGGTCCGGCTGATCGAAACAGCATGCAAAAGCGAACTGCCGCCCAAACTTGTTGTCCTGCCGGAATTCGTCTTTCAGGGTCCGCCGCGCGCAACGCCCGTCAGCGAGTGGATCGATCGCGCCTGCACCACCATTCCTGGACCGATTACCGAGCGTCTGGCGGCAGTCGCGCGCCAGTATGACATCTACATCGCCGGCAATCATTTCGAGGTCGATCCGCACTGGCCTGACCGCTATTTCAACTCTTCCTTCCTCCTCGATGCCAAAGGCGAGATCATTCTGCGCTACCGGCGCATCAACACGGCAAGCTGGACCTCGCCGCACGATATTCTCAGCCAGTATCGCGAAGCCTATGGCGAAGACGGGATCTTTCCTGTCGCCGATACCGAACTTGGCCGGCTTGCTATCTTCCCCTGCGGCGAGGTCAGCGTGCCGGAACTCTCACGCGTCTTCATGATGCGGGGTGCGGAAGTCCTGCTGCATCCTTCCAATGAACCAGCCAATACGCAGGCCGACGCCGCCAAGATCTGCCGTGCCGCGGAAAATATGTGTTACCTCATCAGCACCAATGTTTCGGGGCAGATCGGCTTCTCGGACCAGGAGCGCGGCGGGCATTCGCAAATCGTCGACTTCAACGGAAACTATTTGGCCTTTGAGGTATCCGACGCCGAAAGCCTCGCGGCGAGTGCCATCATCGATATCGGCGCGCTGCAATCGGCCCGCCGGGACACGAATATGGGCAATGCACTCCTGCGAACGCGCTGGGAAATGTATCGCAATTATTTCTCGGCTGCTGAATTCTATCCGGTCGATGCCCTGGCTAAGAGAGCTTTCGAAACCTATTCCGAGCTCTCGCCCGTCCACGAAAAAGCAATATCAAACCTGACGGTGGCGCGGGTCATTCGTAACATCGACGCCTGAGCGTCGCCGCCATCGCGACGGGGACGACCAGATTTTTGGCTGCACCCGTATAAAGCTTATGGAGGGCTCATGAGGAGCGCGCCGAGGCGCCAGCCTCGCTGCCCTTCTTCAGAACCCCGCCGCGAACAATTGCGGGCCGCAAATTCGGCCATTTTGCGGCCTTTCAAGCGTTGCTTTGCATATAAAATAATCACAAAGTGATGGTGCTTAATATTGCAACATTGGCACATTGACATGCGATATTCCCTTGGCATACCATCTGAATGCCAAAATAAGAATGGGGATCGAGATGAGGAAAAAAATGAAGCATCTGATGATGCCGTTCGTCGGATTGACGATGCTCTGTGCGCCCTTTGCGAGCAACGCTCTCGCACAGGATCATGAGAAGATTAACCTCCGGCTGGCCTGGGTCGCCGGCGGCGTGGATGCGCCGATTTTCGTTGCAGCCGCCAAGGGCTACTTCGCCGTAAAGGGCCTCGACGTGAACATCGTCGACGGCAATGGCAGCACCGGCACCATTCAGGCCGTCGGAAGCGGTGATTTCGAAATCGGCATTGCCGGCCTCGGCGCGCTGGCGCAGGCGCAGCAGGCAGCCGGCGCCGACACAATCGTTGCCGTAGCCGGTCTGCTCCAAAAGGACCCGACATCGATTATCAGCCTCAAGGGCTCCGGCATCAACAGCCCGAAGGATATCGAGGGCAAGCGGCTCGGCACCGATGCGGGTAACTTCGAGGACGGAATGATCAAAGCCTTCGCCGAGGCCAATGGCGTCGATATGAACAAGGTCAAGGTCATTATGATCAATGGCGGCGGCGACCGGGTCGCGCTTTTGAAGGGCGATGTCGACTTCATCAACGGCTGGGCCAATCCGGATGGCGACAAGGTCGCCGAACGGGCCGCCATCGAGCCGCCCATGCTGTTTGCCGATTACGGTGTGAACATTTTGGGTTCGAGCGTCATCGTTCGAAAAGACTATCTGGCGAAACACGGCGATGCCGTTCGCGGTTTCCTGGCCGCTCTGCAGAAGGGCAAGGCCGAAGCTGCGGCCAATCCCAACGAAGCGCTGAAGATCTTGATGGAAGCCCGCCCTGACTCCAACGAAGAAGGGATCAAGGGCGAGATCAAGAACATGCCGAAATACGAGCATACGGCCGCTTCCGAGGGCAAGCCCTATGGCTGGGTCGCCGAGCAGGACATTACTCTGACGATCTCGCTTCTTGAGAAATACAGTGGCATGGCCCCCGGCCTGACCCCCGCCAAGATTTATGACGGATCCTATCTGCCGGCCAATTGATGCGCTCCCGGGTGGCGCGCGCGCCACCTTCATCTCATCGAAATGCCCGCAGGGGCACGGACCTCCACATGGATCTCGGACTGAACAACAAACATGCATTGGTGCTCGGCGCCAGTCAGGGGCTCGGCCTTGCCGTCACCAGGGCGCTGCTCTCCGAAGGTGCGACTGTGACGCTTAGCGGACGCTCGATCGATCGTCTGAAAGCTGCGCGGCAGAGCCTGCCCGAAGATCAGCAGCGCCGGTGCCATCTTGCTTTGGCGGATCTTTCCGATCCGGACGCTGCCCGCAAAATCAGCGAGGCAGCGCGCAGCAATTGTCCGGTCGATATCCTCGTCAACAATACAGGCGGCCCGCCACCTGGCATTCCCTCGGGAGTCGATGTCGATATCGTTTCTGCGCAGTTTGACGCCATGGTTCGTCCCGTCCTGTCGCTGACACTCGATCTCGTCCAGGCGATGCGGGCGCAGAAATGGGGCCGGATCATCACCATTGCTTCCAGCGGCGTCGTCCAGCCCATCCCACATCTGCCGATTTCCAACGCGCTTCGTTCGACACTCGTCGGCTTCATGAAGACGCTCGCCGGTGAAGTGGCAAAGGACGGCGTGACCGTCAACATGCTGCTGCCGGGGCGGATCGCGACCGCAAGAACGCGATCGCTCGACGCGACCCAGGCCGAACGCAGTGGACGACCCGTCGGGGACATCAGCGCTGAATCAGCCGCAACCATTCCGGCCGGACGCTACGGCACGGTTGAGGAATTTGGTGCCGTCGCAGCATTTCTCGCCAGCGGACCGGCAAGCTACGTCACCGGCAGCATGCTGCGTGTCGACGGCGGCGCCATTCGCTCGATCTGAATGGGCGGCTCGCCCGTACGGAATTTCTCGGCCCCGGGGCCTCACAGGAGATGGGTCAGACCCAGATGCAGAGATGAACGCCATTCCATCACAACACAGCATTCCCAGGGTGACATCGAAGCACATCGCCATTTCCGGCGTCTCGAAAACCTTCGAGACCCGCAAGGGTACGGTGCATGCGCTTCAGGACATCAATCTGTCGATCGGTAAGGGCGAGTTCGTCTCGGTGCTCGGACCGAGTGGCTGCGGCAAGAGCACCCTGATGATGCTGCTTGCCGGCCTGACATCGGTTTCGCTCGGCCGCATCATGGTCGGCGACAAGCATATCGACGGACCCAACGCAGAAGCAGGCGTCGTCTTCCAGCAGGACGTGCTGCTTGAATGGCGCACCGCCCTGCAGAATGTTCTGCTACAGGCCGAAGTCCGCAAATCCGACATGGCTGAGGCGAAAGACAGGGCGCGTCAGCTGCTCAAGATGGTTTCGCTTGAAGACTTCGAGGACGCCTATCCGAAGGAACTGTCCGGCGGCATGCGCCAGCGCGTATCGATCTGTCGGGCGCTCTTGCACCGTCCGCCGCTCCTGCTGATGGACGAACCTTTCGGCGCGCTCGACGCCATGACCCGCGACCAGTTACAGATCGATCTCTTACGTCTCTGCGCCGATAACGAGATGACGGTCTTCTTCATCACCCACTCGATCCAGGAAGCGATTTTCCTCAGCGACCGGGTGGTCGTCATGTCGCCGCGTCCGGGCCGCATCGAGCGGATCATCGATATCGACCTGCCGCGCCCGCGGCGACTTGCCATGCGCGAGGATCCGAAATTTTCCGCCTATACGCGGGAGCTGACGGCGATCTTCAAGGGACTTGGCGTTTTCCGCGAGGAGTATTGATCATGGCACCGATTGCCGACACTCACATCGAATACCGCCAGAACCTGGTTTCACGCGCCCTCGGCGCGGTTCCTCCCGCTCTCTGGGCGCTTGCCGGTCTCCTCATCATCTGGGAGCTCTGCGTGCGCGTGGCGCAGGTTCCCGCTTTCATCCTTCCGCCGCCCTCGGACATAGTCGAGGAAATCGTCAAATACGCGCATCGCCTGGCGCCGAACGCGCTAGTTACGATGAGCGAAGTGCTGCTCGGCTTCCTGTGTTCCGTCGCCGTCGGCGTGCCGCTGGCAGTCATGATCGTCTATTCACGCTTTATGGAGAAGGCGATCTATCCGCTGATCGTCGCCAGCCAGACCATTCCGAAAGTCGCCATCGCACCGCTGATGCTGACCTGGTTCGGCTACGGCATGGCCCCGAAGATCGTGATCGTCGTCCTTCTTTCCTTCTTCCCGATTGTCATCAATTCGGTCATGGGACTGAAATCTGCCTCGCGAGAGATGATCTACCTCTCACGCTCCATGGGAGCGAGCGGATGGCAGACCTTCTGGAAGTTCCGCCTGCCGCAGGCACTTCCCAGCATCTTTGCAGGCCTGAAGCTTGCAACCGCGCTGTCCGTCATCGGCGCCATCGTCGCCGAATTCATCGGTGCGGATAAGGGTCTCGGCTATCTGATCCTGATTGCCGGCGCGAATTTCGACATTGCCCGCCAGTTCGCCTCGGTCGTGGTGATCTCGCTCATCGGCGTCGTGTTCTTTGCCGTGCTGGAACGGATCGAACGGATCGCCATTCCCTGGAAGGTGAGCACGGCCGTTGCCGACAGGGGATAGGGCTGCAAGCCAAGTGTAATGAGCGCGTCGCCCAACGGACGGCCTTTCTTTCTGGCTGCACCGATCGCGGTGACCGACGAAGAACCACCCAGACGACAAAGCCCGGCTCTTCGGCCGGGCTTTGTCGTCAGTGCTTGTCGGACTGAGGGCTCAGAGATCGAGAACCAGCCGGTCGCTCTTCGCACCCGAGCAGCAGATCATGATGAGTTTGTTGGAAGCCTGTTCGCGCGCGGAGAGAACATTGTCCTTGTGGTCGGGAATTCCCTCGACGACACGGGTTTCGCAGGTACCGCAGACACCCTCCCGGCAGGAATAGGCGACCCGAATGCCGGCCTCCTGCAGGACGTCCATGATCGTCCCGCCCGCCGGGACGAGAAATTCCTTGCCCGAGCGCTTCAGCACCACCGTGAAGGAGGTGGTCGACTGCTCGACCCTGACCGAAAAATGCTCGACATGAACAGTCTTGTCCCGGCGGGCTGCCGCCGCATTCTTGAAGGCGTCGATCATCGGGGCCGGGCCGCAGCAGTAAAGATGCGCATCGTCAGGAGAGGATGCGACGAGATCCGCAATCGGCAGGACCGCACCCTTCTCGTCGTCGAAATGAAACAGCACGCGCCCGGGCGTGATCGCCTCCAGGCGCTTGAGTTCTTCGACAAAGGCCGCGCTCTGGCGGCTACGACCGGCATAGACCAGCCGCCAATTCTTCGAAAGCGCTTCCATGCGACGGATCATCGAGACGACAGGTGTAATGCCGATACCGCCGGCGAAGAACACGGTCTGATCCGCGTCTTCCTCGAGAGCGAAATTATTGCGTGGCGGCTGAACCGTGACGATATCGCCGACCCTCGCGGTCTCGCAGAGATAGGCCGAGCCACCACGGCTCGACGCATCCCGGTTGACGGCGATCATATAGCTTTTCGGCTGCTGTCCGTCGCTTGTCAGCGAGTAGCTGCGGGAGAGATCGCCGGGCAAGACGAGATCGATATGAGCGCCCGGCGCAAAGGAAGGCAGCAACCCGCCGTCGGGCGAGACGAGTTCGAAGGAGCGGATCGTTTCCGCTTCATAACGGATCGCCAGGATCCGCAGGGAAAGAACCGCGGGTTCAGCCATTTCGCTCCTTTGATCCTGAACGGACTCGCTCGCCGCGCTGGATGTGGCCGGCGCGTTTGCCGCACCGCTCACATGAGGGTAGCTGCCGTCCATCATTCGGCTGCCGAAAGCTTTGGTCGATAACCCTTGATCGCCGCCATCTTTTCCTCATAGCCCTCGAGCCAATCGGTGCCGTAGGGCACGACGATGTCGCCGCCGCGGGCATCACGCGCCAGTTCCGGCTGGCGGACGATATCGGGAAGCTTGCCGCTTTCTGCATATTCCTTTGCCGCGTCGAGCATGACGCGGCGCGTCAGGATGACCATGCGATCGGAAGCGGCGAGATGCTCCATATCGCGATCGACGACATATCCCATGGACTCCTGGATGGCCTGGTCCTGCAGCGGCACACCAACGATGCCAGTATAGCTGTCGCCATTGCGCTGCCACTCGCGGTCGATCCCGTAATCGTTGGAGCGATCCTTGACCGGACGCCAACGGCCTTTCCAGTCGGTGGTGTTGGGATGATATTCGAGCGGCCGGGCAAGGCCACCGACGGGTGTGCCGTCCTTGTATTTCAGGTTCTTCTTGCGACCGTCCTTGCGACCGAGATCGATGTTGAAGATCATGGTCGAGGTGTCATCGATCGGAACCCAGGCGTTGGCAGTGATATTGCCTTCAATCTCGCCGCCCGGATAGGTGACCCAGAAGGGGAAGACATAGCTCGCGAACCGGTGGTGTTCGGTTCCCTCATAGGCGTTTCGCTGGGCCGAATACATGGTCCCGAACGGCATGACCGAGACATTGATCTTCGGAGCCTTCTCGGTGACGGTGAAGACTTCCGGATCGGAGAGATCGAGCTTCTCGCCATCAATGCCTCCGACATGCAAAAAGCCCAGATGCGATGTGTCGATATCGCCTTCCAGCGCCTGCATGTAGTTGCAGTCACGATGTGTCAACGCGATGTTGCGGTCGTCACCCTCGGCCATGATCGCTTCGAGTTCCGGCAGTTCCGGCGGGTTGGCCTGCTCCTCGCCCATATAGGCAAAGACGAGACCGCCGGATTCCTTGACGCGATAGGCAATCGCCGGCGTACCAGCCGGATATTTCGACTTATCCTCAAGGTTCGGTTGGTCGAGACACTTGCCGGTGACGTCGAATTTCCAGCCGTGATAGGCGCAGCGAATGCCACCCATTTCATTGCGCCCGAAAAACAGCGATGCACAGCGGTGCGGGCAGCGATGGTCAAACACGCCGACCCTGCCCTCGCTGTCGCGGAAGGCGACGAGCTTTTCGCCAAGGATCATCAGGCGCACCGGATCGCCGTCCGCCTTCAGTTCCGACGACATGCAGACCGGTATCCAAAACTGGCGAAAAAAATTCCCCATCAACGTGCCCTTGCCAACGCGGCAGAGCTGTTCGTTTTCCTCGGCGGTAATCATGCTTGTCTCCTTGATGTCATTGGCTGAAAAGAGGTTCGAGAACGCGCACGCGCTCCAGATTGGCGCGCGCGATTTCGACGGCCGCTTTGGTTTCGGCAGCATCCGTCATCGGCGCATCGCGAAAATGGTCGGGAGGATAGAAGGTCGCCTGCTGGTAGTAGGGCCGGTACATCTCGAAACGGGCGCGCAACAGCGGATTGTGAGTTCCGGTATCGGTGCGGCGATCGAGGCGGAGCTTCTCGATGTCGATGATGCCGGAAACGCCGACGCCTTCCGCAGCGCTTTCCTCAAAGGCGATGGTGTCACCGAAATGATCAAGAATATGCGAGCGGCCGCCGAGGATGGAGTTGTCGGGAGAAAAGCCGATCGGTCCTGCGACATTGGCGCTGATCAGATAACACATGTTCTCTGCCGCGCGCGCGACCTTGGCCGCCTCTTGGCCCGTCGTGAACTTGGAGTTGGTCGGATGCAGGATCACTTCAGCACCCTGCATCATATAACAGCGGGCCACCTCAGGAACATTGATTTCGCCGCAGGGTATCAGCGCCAGCCGCCCGAGTTCGGTATCGGCAATCGGGAACACCTGGTCCTGGGGTGTCGCACGCAGATAGTCGGACATGAAATCATGAACCGAGGGAAAGGCCGCCGTATTGACGCGGCGGTAATTGACGATGATCTCGCCGTCGCGTCCGATCAGAAAGGACGAATTGAAGTAACGGCCGGGCCACTCGGGCGGCGCTTCGAACATGTTGCCGGCGATATAAATTTCTTCGCGCCTGGCAAGCGCCTGCAGCGGGGCGGTCAAAGGACCGGGGATCGTCGAGCAGGCTCTCTGGATCCAGGGAGTCACGGTCATGGAAAGCGGTGGCCCCTGCAGGGCAAACTCCGGAAACACGACGAGATCCGGCTTCTCGTTCGAGGCGCAAGCCGCCTCGATCAGGCCGATCAACCGGTCGAGATTACGCCTAATGACGGCCCGCGCCGCCTCGTCGTCGGGTGCCTGTGTCGCCCGTTCACTTCGCATTTGGATACTGGTTGCGCGCCAGGGTTTGACAGCCATTATCGATCTCCGTTTGTTGGCAGACACGTTGCACGCCAGTGGTATACCAAACTTTTAGCGCGGCTTTTACCGTTTGCCAAGCCCTGTTTCACAACGGATTTTCACGAAAAGACGCAGGTTGATTGGATCCTTCGCAGAAAACAGGGGGTTGGAATACCAAGATTATTCCTATCGTCTTCCAGTGGAGCACAAGCTGGGTTAGTGGATAGAAGATTTTGATCGGGGGTGAGCATGACCGAATCTGACCATGACCAGTTTGCCGAAGCGCTTTCGTCAGAACGCGCGAACCTGACCGGGCAGGTCTACGAGCAGCTGATCGACATTTTGATCCGCGGTGAGTTGCGGCCGGGCGATGTCATCGTCGAACGGCGCATGGCCGACCGGTTGAACGCCTCGCGTACGCCGATCCGGGAGGCTCTTGGTCGGCTCGAGGCGGAGGGACTTGTCTACAAGCAGCCGGGCCGTGGCGTCACCGTCAGCCCGTTTTCGACGGAAGCTTTCGTCGAGCTGCTGCATGTGCGTCAGCTCCTGGAATCGGAGGCTGCTCGACTTGCCGCAGGCCGCATCCCCCCGGCGCGCATCGAGGAAATCCGCGCAGCACTCCAGGAACTCGGCAACAAACCAGCCCCCTCGCTCAGCGAGATCTGGGAAATCGACGACATGCTGCACGGCGAAATCGCCGATGCGGCAGGCAACGCGCTTTTGGCCGGCATGATCCGCGACCTGCGCCGGCGCACCCATGTCTTCAACGCCTATCGCAATCCGTCGAAGTACAAGTTCGGCGTTGAGGAAAATGCGGTACTTCTCGATGCCATATCGAGCGGAGATCAGGAAATGGCCCGCAAGGCGATGGCCCACCACATCGAAAGCGTCAAACTTGCCATCATCGACCGGTTGGCAGGCGGCGCCCGCTAGCCTGACAATCGCCCCGGAATATGTCGGGGGTCGATGGTGCCTGGTATCGTGTCATCCTCGACGCGGTATATAGCGGCCGTAGCCCGGTGTTTCGGTTACGGCGGCGCCGCCGAAGACCTTGCGCCCGCGAACGAAGGTCGCCGAAGGTCTGACCGAGAATATCATGCCCTGATAGGCGCTCCAGCCAGGACCGTCCGGATTTGCGTTGGCGTCGTAGACATAATTCTCTGGCGCGAGCACGGCGATGTCGGCATCGAAACCCGGAGCGATGCGCCCCTTTTTTGAAAGCCCGAAGAACCGCGCCGGACGATCGGCAAGATAGCTGGCGGTCAGCAGCGCAGCTTCGACATCGCTCTTGCGCTTTGCCGCCGCAGTAAAGAAGGCCGGCAGCATCACTTCCAGTCCCGGCATGCCCGCTGCCACGTCGAAGATCGAATCATTGGTCTTTCGCTCCAGCGGCCAGGCGCTGTGATCGGAAGAGACGAAGCTGCAGAGCCCCTCCTCCAGCACGCACCAGAGCGCCTCCATCTGCCGCGGGCGGACGGGCGGGTTGACCTTGAGCAGCCCTTTCAGACGCGGCATATCGATATCGGCGTCGAAGAGGAGATAGTGCACGCACATTTCGGCGGTCGCCTGAAGACCTCTGTCGCGATAGGCGCGCACCATCTCGAACCCCTCGGGCACGGAAATGTGGACGATATGGGCGTGGGCGCCCGTCGAGGCAGCGAGTTCGAGAAAGGTGCCTGTGGCAGCAAGCTCGGCCACCGGCGGACGGCTCTGGCTGTGATATTCGGCACTGGTCTTACCCGCCTCCTTCAGGGTTTTCGTCGCATGCGCCACGATTTCCTGATCCTCATTATGCAGGCCAAGCGGAAGGCTCGTGCCCTCCAGCGCATGCAGCAAGGTCAGCGTCGCGGCATTGTCGATGCGTGGAAAGCGATCCGGGTGCGCCTCGAAAGACGAAATCTTGAAGGCGCAGACCCCGAGATCGACGAGCCCTCTGATATCGGAAAGGTCAGGTGTCGGCGGGACCGTGCCATACAGGGCCACGTCGCAGACGGCATGCTGGTGGATGGCTCTGACCTTTTCCTGGAGCACTGACGCTGTCGTGACCGGGATTGGATGGTCGTATGGCATATCGACGATCGTGGTGACGCCGCCGATCACGGCAGCCTTCGTCGTCGGCGCCATGCCGGGAAAGCCAATCTGGCTTCCTGCATGGGTCTGACCGTCGACCGCCCCCGGCAAAAGCCAGGCCGCGCCAAAATCCTGCGTTTCAGGCGCCGCTGGCGCCTTGCCGGTCCCGACCGCCGCGATCATCCCGTCGGCGACGGCGACCCAGCCATTCTCGATGAGACCAGACGCCGTTACCACTCGACCTTTTATAACCAGTTCCGTCATTTTGCCGGCTCCTCTGCTCTTCCGCCGTATTTATTTTTTGGCGTGCAATTGGAATTCCCTTGGTGTACCAAGTCGAGAGCATCTTTGAAAGACCCTTCAAAATTTCAGGAAGAGCGAGACTGAAAATGATCTATGACCTGACAATCTTGTCGCTGTTGCCCAATACGCTCGGTGCCGTCATGCCCGTATTGCCCGAGGCCTATGCAAGCTTCTCTGCGACCGGCAGGCCACTCGGGGCCTTTGCCTGCGAGTTCGGCACACTGAATCGCTTCGCCTTCCTGACGGCCTATGAGGGGGTAGAGGCGATTGCGGAAGAGCGCGCCAGACTGATGACGGCAGAAGATCCCTATAAGATCGGCGCGCATCTCGCGTGTGTAACGAGCACGGCCTTCAAGCCGCTGTCCTTTGCAAAGCCGATTACGCCCGGGACCTACGGTCCGTTTTATGAATTCCGCACCTACACGCTCGCCCCCAATGGCCTAGCCGAGACGGAAGCTGCCTGGGCCAAGATCATCGATCGCCGCCATGAAATGTCGCCGCTCCTAACCAACATGGCATCCATCGAAGAAGGACCGCAAAGGATGGTGCATATCTGGCCGTACCAGACGATCGAAGCCCGCATGGCGGCGAGAGCGCAGGCGAGCAAGGAAGGCATCTGGCCGCCGCCAGGCGGCTCCGGCAGACTCACCAACCTGCAGTCGGAACTGTTTGTCGCAACCTCTTTCTCGGATCTGAAATAGGCATGGGCATCGCAGGTCGTCTCCGCGAACTCGGCATTGAACTTCCCCCTCCACCTGCTCCGATCGCCCGCTTCCTTCCGTCCGTGGAAGCGGGCAGACTTCTGTTTCTGTCCGGACTTGCTCCCCTCGATGAGAATGGGAAACCCTACACAGGCGTCGTCGGCCGCGATTATAGCGCCGAGCAGGCCCAGCACTTTGCAAGGCTGGTCGGCATCAACCTCCTGTCGGTTGCCCATGCTAGTCTCGGTAGTCTCGATCGGGTCGCACGGGTCGCGAAAGTCTTTGGCATGGTCAATGCAGTACCCGATTTCACGTGCCATCCCTTCGTGATTGACGGATGTTCCAATCTCTTCTTCGAGGTCTTCGGTGAGCGCGGCATGCATGCCCGCACCGCCATGGGAGCTGGTTCGTTGCCGGGCGGCATTCCGGTCGAAATCGAAGCGGTGATCGAGGTCCTGCCGTCTTCGCCGAAAGTTTGAGCCCGTTATCAGGGCTGCCATTTTATGCTTGAGCAGGAGCTGGAACAAATTGCCGCGAAGGCCTTCGCAAGCGAAGTCTATCCGCAAATGAACTTCAGGCACCTTTCTTCCGCATTTATCCAGCGAGAAAAAAGCTTTGGCTCTCCTCGTTCGAAAGCGGACCAGGGAAAGCTTTTCCCAAGCCTTGCGGTTTTCCACGCCGATCCTTTTACTCGCATGCTTTATTCGGGCATTGCCAATCAAATGATTCTGATAGAGAAAATCCAAAATTCAGCAAAATGTTGCTAGCGTCGCAGCGCTGATCTCGAAAATTATTATATTACTTTCGGTTGCATTTTGACGCAAACCTCGCAATGATCATCCGTGACCGGAGGTTCCAGCCATGAAGGCCAAATCGCCCACATCGATCGATGCCTATGTCGGCAGCAGAGTGCGGGCCCGCCGCAAGCTGCTCAGACTATCACAGGTCGCACTTGCCGAACGGATCGGCGTCACCTTCCAGCAGATCCAGAAGTATGAAAAAGGCATAAACCGCATTGGCGCGAGCCGGCTGCAGACGATCGCCGAGACATTGGGCGTACCCGTTCAGTTCTTCTTCGAAAATGACACCGAGCCGACCACCTATAACCTTGTCAGCAATGGCAGGGATGATCTGAATGCGTTTTTGACGTCGAAGGATGCCCAAGCCCTCAATCGCGCCTTCATGGCGATCGAGAGCCCGGCTATCCGGCAGAAGCTCGTCGCCCTTGCCAAGAGCCTGGCCAGGAATACCCACCCCGATATCGACGTCATTCATCCAGAAACCGGCGCCTGAGGGCTTTCGTGATCCATCTCCAGACCTTTGGCGAATTGCGACTGACAGACGGCCTGGGGGCGCCGATCCGCTATCCGGTCAAGGCTCTGGTGATGATCGCCTATCTGTATTCCTCGCCGGATCAGCAGCGCAGCAGACAAGAGCTTGCACGGTTCTTGTGGAACGAGACCGGAGATCATCTTGCTGATCTCAATTTGCGGAAGCTGATTTCACGCATTCGCGACACAACGACAACATCCGACGAACAGATACTGAATTTCGGGCCGCCTTTCATCAGCCTGAACAAGAACGTCCTGTCCGTCGATCTCGACATATTGCGCAAGGAAGAGCAGCCGGTGGCACAATTGGCGGCCGTCAGCGATCTCGTGCAACGTGGCTTCGTTGCCGGTCTCAGCGCATCGACCAAGGCAATCGATGCATGGATCGAGCGCGAACGGCAGCTGCACCTGCTCACCTTAAGGGATATTTTCGTCAGGGCTGCAGATCATATTCGTGATGACGAGGAACGTCGCCTTCTGCGCCGCTCGGGACTTCAACTTCTTGAAGTCTTTCCCGGTGACGAGCAGATCCGATCGATCCTTCGTGGCACGGCAGAGGATCATTCGCAACGCCGCCCGCAGGCGGCGAGAGCCGTGGCAATGGCACGCAGTCTCATCGCCGAGCAGCAAGACGCCGGCATGCCGCAAATCATAACCCCGACATCTGCGCCGCGGCTCGTACTGCTGCCCCCGGGTGCGGCGGCCCTGACACGAGAGGCAGCAATTGCCGACGCCCTTATCGAAGATGTTACGATCGAGCTCTGCGCCCTGCGCAACATATCCGTCGTCGCACCCCATACAGCCGAGCAGATCCGCCGCGACTCCGACAAGGCTACCATCGTTCAACGGCATTCGATTTCCTACCTCCTGGACACACGGCTTTCCGGCGAGGGGCTTTATGCTCAACTCATCTATTTTCCAACCGACGAGATCTTGTGGGCAGCCCGATTCGACATGGCGGTCGAAACGCTGCCGACACAGAGGCGCTTGATCGCCCAGAAACTTGCCGACGCCGTCTCAGGACAATTGAAGCGGAACGAAAGCATTCGCCTTCGTAACGAAGCGGATCCGCAGGCCTACCATTCCTATCTCCTTGGTGCCGGTCTGCTTACCAAGCTTAGCCTGCCGGATATCCGGCGTGCACGGAAATCCTTCAAGCGCGCACTGCATTTTTCTCCAGACTATGCCCCTGCTTTCACGGGCCTGTCGCGGACATTCACCAGCGAGTGGCTATTGACCACGCAAGGCGATCCCGCCCTGCTGCAGCTTGCCGAAGATCAGGCACTTCGGGCGATAGAGAGGGATTCAGAATCGGCAGCCGGGCATCGGGAACTTGGCGTGACGAAACTTTACCAGGGTGCCGTCGATGACAGCGTTGCAGCACTCGACCTCGCCGAAAGCCTCAGCCCGCATTATGCCGATGTGATCTATAGCCATGCGGACACGCTGGTCCATGCATCGCGGCCGCAAGATGCGCTGGAGAAAATCAAGAAAGCGATCTCGCTCAATCCGATCGCACCCGACGCCTACCTCTGGTGTGCGGCTGGGGCGAGCTACTTCCTTGAACAGTATGAAGAGGCGCTCGCCTATGTCGACCGGATGAAAGACAAGGCACCGGCCTATCGCATCGCGGCCGCCAGTTGCGCGATGATCGGCGATCGAAAACGGGCACAGTTTTATCGGCAACGCGCCGAGCTCCTCAATCCTGCTTTCGAGGTCGAGAAATGGCTCGCCTTGGTGCCCTTCAAGGAGCAGTGGCAAAAAGAGCTTTACCGAGACGGTCTTTTCAAGGCCGGTTTTTCAAAAACCTGAAGGAGAATATTATGGCAAAAGTTGTTGTATTGGGTGTAACAGGCGAAAAGGGACTCTGGCTCGTGGATATCGCCGCGGGCACCGTAACACCGGTGCAGGTACCTGCCAGCGGCGATCTGGCGGCAGCCGTCAAGCAGCGCGATGCCGGCGGCGTATTCATCAAGAATGTCGATTTCGCAATTGCCGTCTCCTCGGCTGATACGGTCTTCTCCGGCCACGTGGACGGCTAAGGCGCGCGACGCTGACCGGTCATTCCGACCTTTATTCCGACCGAACAATTGCGCCGCGGGACACATTGTCCCGTGTCGCTCCCTATTTGGAGCCGATGGGCATCACACGCCTGTCACGACAGACCGATCTCGATTGTGTCGGTCTTCCGGTCTGGTGTGCCTATACGCCAAACTCCCGCTCCATTGTCATCGCCCAAGGCAAAGGACTGGAGGATATCGACGCCAAAGTCTCGGCGGCGATGGAAGCCCTGGAACGCGCGGTTGCAGGCGACCCCGTCACCGTCACCACGGTTTCGTCGGCACGAGACCTGCGACGCCGGGGCGATTGCGCCGAACCGCTCGATTGCCTGATCGCAGGCGGCGAGCAGATCGTGGGCGAAGACGAGGAACTGGCCTGGAGCCTGGCAACCGAACTGCTCCACGATCAACCGATCCATGTCCCGCAGGATGCTGCCCTCCTTGACCGAACGCGGCAGAACCGGTTCTGGATGTCGTCGGATGGTCTTGCCTCGGGCAACACCATGGAGGAAGCAATATTCCATGGCATTCTGGAGCGCATCGAACGCGATGCCCATGTGCTTTGGCGGATTGCCAGCGATGACAAGCGCGGCGCATGCTGCGTCGATCCCAAGAGCCTTGCTGATGCCGCGCTCTCGGGCCTGATCGACAGGATCGAGGCCGCCGGGCTCATCTTGAAACTCTTCGATATCACGAGCGATATCGGTATCCCCTGCTATACCGCACTCGTCGCCCCATCAGCGATCGACGGCAAAGTGCCGCTCCGGTTCATCGAGGTCACCGGCGGCAGTGGCGCTCATCCCTGGGCCGTGCGGGCGGCAATCCGCGCCGTAACGGAAGCGCTTCAGTCTAGACTGACCTATATCAGCGGCGCCCGCGACGATGTCTGGCCCGAATTGTTCACAACGCCGCTTCCGGCAAAAACCCGCACCACCTTTCTTGCCGTCCCCGCTTCTGTACCTGCGGCCGCCATCACAAGACCGGCCGGGAACATACCCATCCTGCTGCATGACCTGCTGACGCGACTTCGCGCCGGCGGAATCGGCTCGGTGATTGCCCTTCCCCTGACGCCTGCAAACCTGCCATTTTCGGTGGTGAAGATATTCATACCCGATCTTGAGAACCCCGAGGGCAACAGGCTCCATCGTTTCGGCCAACGTGCCCTTGCAAGGGCGATGCGCTGGTGAAGGTCGTCTTCATCGGCCCGAGCTTGCCTGATGCAGCAAGCCACGCCGCGACGGATATCGTTCTGCGGTCGCCCGCTGTTCAGGGAGATGTGTTAAGGGCGGTGGAAGATGGCGCAAACGTCATAGGTTTGGTCGACGGCGGCTTTGAAAATACCGCACCGGTTTGGCATAAGGAAATTCTCTTCGCTCTCTCCCTCAATGTCACGGTCCTGGGCGCCGCCAGCATGGGTGCCTTGCGGGCCGCCGAATGCCAAGCGTTTGGAATGATCGGCGTTGGCCGGATTTTCAACGATTATGTCAGCGGAACCATCGTCGATGACGCCGATGTCGCGCTTCTGCACGAACCGATGGAACTGGGCGGCAGACCGCTGACCGTGCCGATGGTCAATGTGAGAAGCACTTTGGATGAGATGGAAAGGCTGCAGCTCTTTGATAAAGCTCTTCGCCTGGCTCTCGAACAAACCGCGGCAAACCTCTTCTTCAAGAAGAGAAGCTGGGCTCTCATCGTTCGCGCATGCGCTGCGATACCGGCATCGCAAAAGCCGCATTGGCTGACCACGCTGAAGACCCACGCAATCGATCAGAAGCGGATCGATGCCCTGGCTCTCCTCGAAGTTGTTCGCGACGCGGATGATCAGCGCGTGCCCCTAAATCGCCATTGGGAATTCAGGAAAACCACGCTTTGGTCCGAACAACTAGCCCGCTCAAAAGCCCGAATCCCATTGCACTCATAAAGTGTTTCACGCGTTTTTCACGCACTTTAGTATCGAACTGTCCTTATGGTCATCTACGCAATCTGGAGAATTGATATGACGGTCATAGGGTCGGGAAAGCTTCAGCACGCAGCGGCGGCAGACATGGATGATCTTGACGAGCTCATGGCCTTGGCTCGGATGATCACCTATGCAAAGGCGTTGGCGGAAGATTTGAAGATCGAACTGGGCGCCCAGTCTCTCGATCTGGCATTGACGGCGGTTACGCGGGAGCTGCGCAGGGCGACGGATGCCGATCTTCCCGGTCTGGAGCCGTTGCTCGCGCACATGAATATCGAGCTGCACTGATCGGCCCTGCGGCCAATGTCTCAGTCGTTGTTTCACTAAAGGTCGTTGAACGCTCTCTCATCCAAGATTCGTTGGCGCGGAAGCAATGCTCGCAGAAACGGACTGGAACTCGATAGGTGATTTCGCACCTGTCGATGCGGTCAGCCGCAGGCTGCATCCAAACAATTCCGAGAGAGAGCCCGATCCCGGTCGGTGCTCAGGACGCGCCTTCGCGTCAAAATTAAAGTCAGGTCGTCAATTTTGAGTTCACCGCGATACTGTCACGGCGAATGAACCGGCTCGGAATGACGACGCGCAGTTCTCGCCTCTCATCGGACTTTTCCATCCTGGCAATCAGGAATTCTGTCGCGGTCTCCCCGAGAGCCTCCATGGGTTGCTCGATCGTCGAGAGCGGAGGCGCACAATATTCGCAGACCGGAGATCCGTCGAACGAGACGATCGACAGGTCTTCAGGTACACGCCATCCCATCTTCTGAACCTTGCTCATGAAGGAGATTGCCATGTCGTCGCTCGTCGCCACGACAGCGGTCGGCTTTTCGTCGAGCTTTGCAAAGTCCTCGGCAGCCTGCAAACCCGTTTCAAAGCCGAACTGAAAGGTGAATTGGCCGCCAGAGCGCGTTACATTCTGTTCGGAAAGCCCCGCCTCCTGCAAGGCTTCGAGAAGACCGGCATAGCGTTCGATGTCGTGATAGTTTCCCGTCGGGCCGGCAATATAGAAGAAGCGGCGATGCCCGAGCGCCAGGAGCTCCCGACCAGCCTCTTTCACAGCCTGTCTGTCATTGGTGATGATGCTCGGAACAGAAGTGTCGCTCATGTCGAGCAGAAGCGAAACGATCGGCAGTCCCGCCTCGGCAAGCGATCTGTTGGCGACCACCGGCAGCTGCGACGACAGGATGAGCGCGCCCCTCACCGTCCCTCCGAAGGCAAGATCAAGGATATGCCGCTCGGAACTTTCGTCGCGGTCGAGGTTGGCGATCATCAGATTATAGCCGTTGCGGATAACCGTGCGATTCACGGCCTCCAGAACCTGGGGAATGATCTGGGACGCGCCATAATGCAGCGAGCCCGGCAGGATGATCATGATCACGTTCGACTTGCCGACGCGCAGGTTGCGGGCAGCGGCATTGGGCGTATAGCCGAGTTGTTCGGCTGCGGCGGCAATCCTTGCTCTGGTCTTTTCGTTGACCCGCCCCGGATTGGCCAAAGCGCGGCTGACTGTCGAAGTTGCGACGCCCGCCAGACGCGCGACATCGGCCATCAGGGCGGATGATCCCTCTGTGGATAGGCTATCTTCGGTTTTCTTCATCATTCCATCCACTTAGCCCAGTGCAACCATACCCTGTTCGGCTCACGAATCCCGTTATAGCAAACGATTGCCAAAAACTCGAAGAAAAGCGTTGCATATTTTATCGGCTTGACTAATATCCAGGCATGGCAATCGATTGCCAATTGCCAAAACATTGAATTTACTGGATAAAATCCGACGCGAGAGACGCTCTTCGCCACGGATGAGCTATGCCTGGATGGAAGGGACTGAATAATGGCTGAGAGTGACAATCTGCGTTTTGGTGTGGACCTGGTCACCTTCTTTCATCCAGGCTTCTGGGGCGTCGACAGCTATGACGCAATCGTCGAACATGCGAAGTCTCAGCCGCGGCAGTTCTGGGACAAGATCCTCGACAGCATCCAGGCTTCGGGCGTGACCGGTGTCGAGCTGACCTTCTCTCCGTTCAACTGGCAGGATGCGATCAAGACCTACGGGTCTGTGGAGGCCTTCGGCGCCGAGCTCTCTGCCCGCGGGCTCCAGCTCGCATCCGGCTTCTTCGCAGAGCTGGAAGCATCGGGCGATTTTACCGAGGCTGCCGCGCAGGCAGCCATCATCGCCAAGGCCGAACAATATGCCGATTTCATCAAGGCCTGCGGCGGCGATATCATGGTCATTGGCGCACCGATGCGTCAAACGCCTGGCGAAGAGCCCGTGCGTTTCCGCGATTTCGAACAGGCCAAGGTCATCGCCGATTTCTTGAACCGGCTCGGAGCGATCCTTTACAAGAAGGGTGTCAAGCTCGCCGTGCATACGGAAGCGCATTCGATCTTTGCCGCTGCCCGCGACGTCGATCTTCTGATGCTGCTGACGGATCCGGCTTACGTGCATATGTGCCCGGACACGGCGCACATCATTCTCGAGGGTTCCGACCCGATCCAGCTCGTCGATCGCCATCACGAGCGCATGATCATCGCCCACTGGAAGGATGCAACCGGCAAAATGCCGGCAGACACGCCGATCGGCGCCGACATCCACGAGCGCCACCGTCCCTTTTTCTGCGGCTTCGGCCTTGGCCGCGTCGACTGGCCGGCCTGGATCCGCCTCTTGCGGGATCGCCAGTTCAATGGCTGGGCAATTCTCGAGCTCGACGCCGCAGCCGATCCCGTTGGCGACATCGCCAATGGTCTGACCCTCGTGCGGCAGGCGCTGCTGCCGATCTATCGCTAACCGTACCTTGCAACCAAACGGCCCCGCAAAGAGGGCCTATTCAAGAGGTGGAACAATGAAGAAAATGACGCTCCTGCTCGCCGGTACCATGCTGCTTGGCGCTGCCGGCCTTGCGAATGCAGACGACAAACTGAAGGCCGAGGTCTTCACCTCCTGGACGTCAGGTGGTGAGGGCCGCGCCGTCGACGCCATCAAGAAGGAATTCGAAAAGCGCGGCGGCGTGTGGGAGAGCTCCACGATTGCCGGCTTCGAAAATGCCAATGCCGCCTTCCAGAACCGCCTTGTCGCCGGCGATCCCCCGACCGCAAAACAGGTCGTCGTCGGCAAGGACCCGGCCGAATTCATCGAGCAGGGCCTGATGAACCCGATGGATGAAGTGGCGGCTGCCGGCAAGTGGAAGGATGCGCTTCCGAAGGCACTCTATGATTACATCACCTATGACGGCAAAGTTTATCTGACACCGACCGGTATCCACGGTGAAAGCTGGATGTTCTATTCCAAGGACGCCTTCAGCAAGGCCGGGATCACCGAAGAGCCCAAGGATTGGGACGCCTTCTTCGCCGACATGGACAAGCTGAAGGCCGCCGGCCTGACGCCTATCGCCTGGGGTGGCCAAGGCTGGCAGGAGGTGAAGGTCTTCAACATGGTGCTCCTGTCCCAGGTGGGCATGGAAGGCTTCATGAAGATCTATGCCGAAAAGGATCAGGCAGCCCTGACCTCCGACGGCGTCAAGAAGGCTCTCGAAATCTTCGGCAAAATGCGGGCCTATGTCGATGAAGGCTCTGCCGGCCGCAACTGGAACGACGCGACCGCCATGGTCATCACCGGCAAGGCCGGCGTGCAGTTCATGGGTGATTGGGCCAAGGGCGAGTTCACGGCTGCCGGCAAAGTCGCCGACAAGGATTTCGGCTGCGCCATCTCTCCCGCTTCCCCGGGCCTGATCTATATCTCCGACGCTTTCGCTTATCTGAAGACGAACGACGCCAACCAGGACGCAGCGCAAAAGCTGCTGGCCGAGGTCGTCATGGACCCCGCAGTTCAGGTCGAATTCTCGCTGAACAAGGGCTCGATCCCCGCGCGCATCGATGTCGACAAGTCCAAGTTCGACGCCTGCACCCAGAAGGGCATGGCCTTCATGGCCGCGGGCAAGATCGTGCCCGAACACGCCATCACCACGACGCCGGAGCAGGTGGGCGCTCTGACAGACTTCATCGGCGAATTCTGGGCCAATCCGTCCGCCGATGTCGATGCATCGGCCGCGCAGTTCGCCGCGATCTTCGAGTAAAATCGGACAAGCCTGTCGCCTGCACCGCACGACCGGTGCAGGCGGCTTTCGAAGCCCCTTTGCAAAGACGCTCTGATGAAACGGAAGCATAACCGCTCGAAGGCGGCGCTCATCGCTCTCATCCCGACCTGGGCTGCGGTGGTCGTCGTCTACCTCGGCACCATGGTCTGGTCGGTGACCCTGTCCTTCACCAATTCGCGGCTGTTCCCGTCGTGGAACTTCGTCGGGTTCGAGCAATATTCCAAGTTGTTTCAGACCGCCAAATGGCTGGTCTCCTTCCAGAACCTCATCATCTTCGGCGTGCTTTACGTCTTTGGCTGCCTGTTTGTCGGCTTCCTGCTTGCCGCGGCCCTCGATCGCAAGGTGCGCTTCGAAAGCGCCTTTCGGACAATCTTCCTCTATCCCTATGCCATGTCCTTCGTTGTCACCGGCCTGATCTGGCAATGGATGATGAACCCGACGCTCGGCGTTCAGGCAAGCGTGCGTGCGCTTGGCTGGCAAAGCTTCACCTTCGACTGGATCATCAACCGCGATCTTGCGATCTATGCGGTGGTGATCGCGGCCCTCTGGCAGGGCGCGGGCCTCGTCATGATCCTCGTGCTGGCCGGCATGCGCGGCATCGACGGTGAGCAGTGGCGCGCTGCCCGCATCGACGGCATTCCTGTCTGGCGCACCTATGTTTCGATCATCCTGCCGCAACTGACACCGGCCTTTGCTGCCGCCGGCATGCTGCTCTCCATGGGCGTGATCAAAACCTACGATATCGTCGTGGCGCTCACCAATGGCGGGCCGGGATCGGCGACCGAGGTGCCGGCGAAATTCATCATGGACAATCTGTTCCAGCGCCAGAATCTCGGACTTGCGACGGCAGCGGCGACCGTCCTGCTTTTAACCGTGCTGATCATCGTCGCGCCCTTCCGCTATGCCCAACATATCCGCGCCCGGCGCCAGGCAGGTACGCTATGATCCATCCCCGCGGCCCCAGGCCGACGCAGATCACCGCAGCCCGCATCGGCCTCTATGCCTTCCTCATCTCTGCCGCACTGTTCTTCGCCGTGCCGCTTTACGTGATGATTGTCACGTCGCTGAAGACCATGGACGAGATCCGGCTGGGGCAGATTTTTGCCCTGCCGCTACGCCTCGACTTCACCGCCTGGAAGACGGCCTGGGCTGGCGCCTGTGCCGGCAGCGAATGCACCGGCGTGCGCATGGGCTTCCTGAATTCGGTGAAGATCACCGTACCGGCCGTCGTCATCTCCGTCCTCATCGGCGCAATCAACGGTTATGCACTCTCCTTCTGGCGCCCGAAGGCCGGACGCCTGATGTTCGGCCTGCTGATGGCCGGCGCTCTGGTGCCATACCAGATCTTTCTCTATCCGCTGGTACGCGCCATGGCGGTGATGGGCTTCTACAACAGCCTCGGCGGCATCATTCTCGTGCATGTGCTGTTTGGCCTGCCGCTGGTGACGCTGCTCTTTCGCAATTATTTCGTCACCATTCCGGAAGAGCTCTTTAAGGCAGCGCGCGTCGATGGCGCCGGCTTCTGGCGGATTTTCATCGAGATCATGCTGCCGATGGCGCTTCCGATGATCGTGGTCGCCTCGATGTTCCAGTTCACGGGCATCTGGAACGACTTCCTGCTCGGCGTCGTCTTTGCCGGACGCGACAATCTGCCGATGACAGTACAGCTCAACAACATCGTCAATACGACGATGGGCGAGCGCAACTACAACGTCAACATGGCGGCCACCATCCTCACCGCCATCATTCCGCTTGCCATCTATTTCCTGTCCGGACGCTGGTTCGTCCGCGGGATCGCGGCCGGCGCCGTCAAGGGGTAAGGCTGAATGCACTCTGCTGTTTCCATCAAGGACCTGAAGATCAGCTACGGCGACCATACGGTGATCGAGCAGATGTCGCTCGATATCGCACCAAAGGAATTCCTCGTCCTGCTCGGCCCGTCCGGCTGCGGCAAGTCGACCTTGCTGAACGCGATCGCCGGTCTTTCAGACATCACCGACGGGGAAATCTGGATCTCAGGGGAAAACGTTACCTGGGAAGAACCGAAGGACCGTGGCATCGGCATGGTGTTTCAGTCCTATGCGCTCTATCCCCGCATGTCGGTGCGCAAGAACCTCTCCTTCGGCCTCAGGGTCGCGGGCCTGCCGAAGCCGGAGATCGACATCAGGGTCGAGCGAGCGGCATCGCTCCTGCATCTTGAAAAGCTGCTCGATCGCCGCCCGGCCGAGCTTTCGGGCGGCCAGCGCCAGCGTGTTGCGATCGGCCGCGCGCTGGTGCGCGAAGTCGATGTCTTCCTGTTCGACGAGCCGCTGTCGAATCTCGACGCCAAACTGCGCAACGAGCTGCGCGTCGAGATCAAGAAGCTACACCAGCAGCTCGGCAACACGATGATCTACGTCACCCACGACCAGGTGGAGGCGCTGACCCTTGCCGACCGCATTGCCATCATGAAGGAGGGCGTGATCCAGCAGTTGGGCACACCGGCAGAGATCTATCACCGGCCCGCCAATCTCTTCGTCGCCGGCTTCATCGGCGCGCCCTCGATGAATTTCATTCAAGGCAGCATCGAACGGGACGGCGATAAGGTGCTATTCAAGGCGGGCGACCTCACCCTCGACATGTCTGGTTACGCTTTTGCCGCAAGGCCGCAGGCCGGCCCGGTAACGCTTGGCGTGCGTCCGGAACATCTTACTATCCGACCGGAAGCCGGGGACGCCGCGCTTCATGCAGCCGTCTCAGTCCTGGAGCCGATGGGTTCCGATACGGTTGTCTGGCTCACCTGGAAAGACACGACCCTGTCGCTGCGGGTGATGGGCGATCTCGCGCTCCAGCCGGGCGATGTCATCGGCATCGGTCTCGATCTCTCCAAGGCATCGCTTTTTGCAGGGGACGGCAATCGCCTCTGAGCCGTGCTCTCCCGGCAGCAGAGAGATCGTGCCGGTCCCATTTCATTGATGAAGTCAGGTTTTGAACGACATGTCTGAAAAAGTGTATGATGCGCTTGTGATCGGCTCCGGCGCGGCCGGCTCCTTTGCCGCCATGGAATTGACGGCCAATGGTCTGTCCGTCCTGCTTCTCGAGGCTGGGCCTGAGATCAGCAAGAAAGATTTCGATCCCACCCGCAAGAAACCGCCGGCAAGCGCGATCAACATCTGGGAGCGGGCACGGGCAACCATTAAGGGCCAGCCGGTGCAGGCGCGCGCCGCCTTCTTCACCGAGCGCTTCAGCCGCTTCTTCGTCAATGATCGGAAGAACCCCTATACTACGCCGCGCGGCGAACCTTTCCTGTGGATCCGCGGCCGGCAGTCGGGCGGCCGCCTGCACAGTTTCGGCCGCGTGCTGCTGCGCTGGAGCGACGACGATTTCAAAATTGAAAGCCGCAGCGGCCGCGGCGTCGACTGGCCCGTCTCCTATGACGAACTAGCCCCCTTCTATGCCGAAGCCGAAAGCCACCTTGGCCTCTACGGCAATCAGGATCATGTCTCAACCTTGCCGGACGGCGTCTATTCCCGTCCCGCCAAGCTGACGCCAGCCGAAGAGCTCTTCAAGAAGACAGTCGAAAGCCAGGCGCCCGAACGGCATGTCGTATCCTGGCGTTATATCGCACCGGACGCCGAGCGCGTGCCGCGCCCGCTGCGCGAGGCACTCGCCAGCGGCAAGTTGACCATCCGCCACGATGCGATCGTGCGCCGCATTACCACAGATGCGAAGACAGGCCGGGCGACAGGCGCAGAATACGTTGATCGCAATTCCGGCAGCGTCCATGCGGTCAAGGCCGAAAACGTCGTCCTCTGTGCCTCGCCGATCGAAAGCGTTCGCCTGCTCCTGAATTCGGCATCGGCAAAGCACCCGAACGGGCTTGGCAATAGTTCCGGCACGCTCGGCCGCTACTTCATGGACCAGCTGCCATGCCTGGCCTTTGGAACCTATGCGCCTGCCCGCGGCTGGTCGCATGACGATTCGGCCCCGCAGGACCCGTTCTACAATCCCTCGGGCGGGATCTTCGTCCCGCGCTTCGACAATGTGGAAGGAAAAGCGCCGCGCGGCGACTTCGCCTATCAGGGCAGCGTCGGCCGCGCGCCGGTCGGCGACAACGAGCCGTCGAGCCTTGCCTTCTTTGGCTTCGGCCTGATGCTGCCGCATGCCGACAATCGCATTACTCTCGATGCCAGCCGCAAGGATGCCTGGGGCATTCCAGTGCCGCGCATCCGTTGCGTCATGCATGAGCCCGAGCAGGAAATGATCCGCAAGCAGGAAATGATCCTGATCGACATGGTGAAGAGTGCCGGCGGCGAGCTCGACTTCATCGGATCGCCGCTTGGCCTGAGAGAAATGGGCCGTGGCGCTTTCCCGGATGCCGACCCTTTAAGCCGTTTCCTGTTCCGCAAGTGGTTCCGAAAGACCATGTGCATGGGTGCGGCAATCCATGAAAGCGGCGGCGCGCGCATGGGCACCTCGCCGGAAAATTCCGTCCTCAACGGATGGAATCAGAGCTGGGACGTGCCCAATCTTCTTGTGACCGACGCCAGCGCTTTTCCCGGCGGTGGCACAGCAGGTACGACCTTGACCGTCATGGCCCTGACCTTGCGCGCCTGCCGGAAGCTCGCGGCGCAATACCGCGGATCTGCTGACATCTCCGAACACGGTGAAGTGTTGGGATGATTGGAGCGACACCGAAGACTAGACCGGGCTGGCAGCGAGTGCGATCGAGTCGGCCACGTCGTTTAGCCGATCAGACAATATGGCCGTCGCCACGCGAAGATGTGCGCTTGGAAGAATGGAAAATTTAGCACCGGGATGAACCGCAATACCTCGCGCCGCCAGCGTGACCATCGCGAAAGGTTCGGATGCAACCGGCACCCAGGCACACAAGCCGCTGCCATGTTGCACGTCGATCCCACGTTCCCCCAGGGCGTCGACCAGATCGGCCCGACGCTGGAAATAGATATCGCGAGAGAGTTGCAGCGAGGCTTGCGTCACGGGATCCCGCAGAAGCCATGCGGTGGCTGCCTGAAGGATACGGCTTGTCCAGCCCGCGCTGAAGCTGCGATAGGACTGGATCTGTTCGACGATCGCCCGCGAGCTTGAGAGCACAGCAAGCCTCAGATCCGGACCATGCGTCTTTGAATAGGAGAGAATGTGAATGGTCCGGTCGGTAAACCGGCCACCAAGCGAATGACGCGGAGCCGTGGAAATGTCGGCAATGCCGTCATCCTCGACGATCAAAGTGTCCGTGCCGTCGAGAATGTCTCCAAGCCGTTGTAACCGCTCGCCGCTGACGCTCTGACCGGTCACCGAGTGAAGCCGCGGCTGGAAAATGAAGGCGACGGGCCGCAGCTTCATTGCGGCTTCGAGCGATGCGGGCAGCGGTCCTTCCCGATCGCACTGGACCGGGATGATCTGCACGCCGCGATCCTCCAGAATATCAAGAAGCCGCATGGCGGTCGGATCTTCGATTGCAACGGAAGCACCGGGCATGACGAGCGCCTGGATAAGCGTGTAGACCGCGTTATAGCCCCCGTTCGTCGCCAGGAATGCCTCCGGTTCGTATGGCCAGGTCTTTCGAACAGCCTCTTCGAGTTCCGGAAGAATGCGGCTTCGCTCGTAGCTGTTGAGATTTTCGGCCGACGCTCCATAGGCCATGGCTTCGGTAAGCTTTGGCAAAAGCCGGACATCCGGCACGGCCGATGTCAGGTCGAGGACGTCGGCTCCATAACGGCCGGAACTGCCGAGCCGTTCGGGTTTCGCCACGAAACGGTCGCCGCTCACCCAGGTGCCGTTCCGTCCCCTGCCGGTAATGATTTTCTGGCGTCTCAGCTCGCTCCAGGCCTCGGAGATCGTCGCCGGACTGATCCCGAGCGCAAAGGCGAGATCGCGGATCGGCGGCAGCTTCGTTCCGACCGGAAGCGCCCCGGCCCGGATCAAGGCACTGGTTTCAATCGCAATTCCTCGAATTGTCCGATCGGTCAATTTTTGGGCAAACCATGCCGCATCGACAATATCGCTCATTTAATCGCCATTTTTAATGTTCAATAACGTAATAACATTTGATCGGATAAATTTGAACATTTAATTGTTCCGAAAACAAGGTCTTTGCGAGTGAATGCCAATGCCCCTTAGCCTCCGACTTGCACTGCGTGACTGGGACTACATGACGCCCCTGGTTCTCGGCGATGTCTCCTCTCCCAAGCTTGACATCAAGGTCGACCGCGTCGGCACATTGCTCTCGCATCTCGGCAAGAGCGACCACTACGATGTCGCGGAAATGTCCTTCAGCCGCTACACGCAGCTGCGCATCGATGGCGACGAGAGCGTCGTCGGCGTTCCGAACTTCATCATGCGCGGCTTCCGTCACCGCTGCATCATCACCCGCAAAGACGGCCCCATCACCGAACTTCGCCAGCTGGCGGGAAAGCGTATCGGCGTCACCGGATGGCGCGACTCCGGAAACACCTGGACCAGAGCGGCGCTGCGCCGCGAGGGCGTCGGCGTCGAGGATGCCATGTGGTATGCAGGCCGCCTGACGGAAGCGCATCCGGTCGTCGATCGTCTGGACGGATTCGGCCGGCCCGGCCGCATCGAAGCGGCTCCCGGTGAGCGCCCCATGGTCGACCTGCTCAAGGAAGGCTTCCTGGACGCGATCTTCACGCCTTTCATGCCCGACGGCTACTTCGGCGGAGGATCGCAGTTCCGGCAAGTCATTTCCGATTTCAGAGGTGCCGAACGTCGATATTTCGATGATGTGGGCTATGTTCCCGGCATGCATCTGATCGGCATCAAAGCGGGCATCGTCGCGCAGAACCCGTGGGTGATCGAAGAGCTCAGCAAGCTGATCGACGAATCGCAGCGGATGTGGCTGAGCAAACGCCGCAAATACGCCGACACCACGCCCTTCATGATGGACGAGCTGTTGAAGTCGGCGGCCGAGCTTCCGGTCGGCTGGGAGGCCAGCGG
Organism: Rhizobium sp. CF142; assembly: GCF_000281145.1. Taxonomy (NCBI): domain Bacteria; kingdom Pseudomonadati; phylum Pseudomonadota; class Alphaproteobacteria; order Hyphomicrobiales; family Rhizobiaceae; genus Rhizobium; species Rhizobium sp. CF142. Next base: position 66,337 of record NZ_AJWE01000027.1, read on the forward strand.
CTTTGCTGTCAACAGCAAGATGATCGCCGACTTCGCCAGCGAGCTTCACGTCCAGGGCATCCTGCCGCAGTTGATGACGCCGGAAGACCTCTTCTCCTTCGATGTGGACGGTAGCCGCATCGGGTGAGCGCAACACGAAACGCATAAATTCGAACCAAACAGGGGAACTAAATAATGTCGATCAGGAAAATTGCATGCCTTGCTCTGACGAGCGTAGTGATCTCGGGAACGGCCTTCGCTGAAGATGCGGCCCTGCCCAAGCTTTCGGTCAACGACGCACTTCATGCGCAGTTGCCCGAAGCGATCCGCACGTCCGGCAAGATGATCTCCGTCAACAATGGCTCGTTTCCTCCCTATGAAATCGTCACGGGCACCGAGATGACCGGCGCCAGCGCCGATCTGACCGACGCGCTCGGTGAGGTTCTCGGCGTCAAGATCGAGCATGAGACCGTCGGTGGCCTGCCGGCGCTGCTGGCCGGTGTCAACTCCGGCCGCTACCAGTTTGCCTTCGGTCCAGTCGGCGATTTCAAGAGCCGCGAAGAGTCCAACGACTTCGTCGACTGGGTGCAGGAATTTGTGGTCTTCTCGGTGCAGAAGGGCAATCCGAAGGGCATCACCTCGCTCGATACCGCCTGCGGTAACCGCATCGCCGTCATGGCCGGCGGTTCGGCCGAAAAGGTCATCCAGGTACAGGCCGAAAAATGCAAGACCGATGGCAAGGGCGCGATCGAGGTGCAGTCCTTCACCGACCAGCCGAGCTCTATCCTTGCCGTCCGTTCCAAGCGGTCGGATGCCTTCTTCTCCTCCCAGGCGCCGCTCACCTATTTCGTGTCGCAGGCCAACGGCCAGCTGGAACTGACCGGTGTGGGACAGAAGAACGGCTTCGACAATCTCTATCAAGGCGCGGTTGTCGCGAAGGGCTCGCCGCTCGGCCCGGTCCTGCGCGATGCGGTCAAAGTGCTGATGGACAATGGCACCTATGCTGCGATCATGAAGAAGTGGGGCCTTGAGAACAATATGATCAAGGAGCCCGGTATCAACCTCGGTGGGACGCTTCCGAAATGAACACACAGATACAAACACTCGCATCGCCCTCCGGCGATGCGAAAAGCCGGGATGTGGCCCATGCCCACAAGCCCTTCCCCAAAGGCCGCGTTGCGGCCTGGGTCATCACGTTTGCGATCGCCGCCTACTGGACCTGGTCGGTCGCGCATAACGAGAATTTCGGCTGGCCGGTCATCGCACACTATTTTTTCGACCCGACAGTCATCAGCGGGCTTTATGTCTCGCTCGGTCTGACGGTCGTCGCGATGATCATCGGCATCACGCTCGGCCTCGTGCTGGCTGTTGCCAGGATGTCCAGCGATCGGCTGGCAAACTCGCTCGCCTCGCTGTTCATCTGGTTCTTCCGTGGAACGCCGCTCCTGGTGCAACTGATCTTCTGGTACAATCTTTCCACACTGTTTCCGACGCTGTCGATCGGCATTCCCTTCGGCCCAACCTTCATGAGCTGGGATACGAATTCGGTGATCAGCCCGATGACGGCCGCGATCGCCGGTCTCGCGCTCAACGAGTCCGCCTATATGGCGGAAATCATCCGCGGCGGACTGCTTTCGGTGGACAAGGGCCAGTTCGAGACGGCGGAGGCCTTCGGCATGACGCGCACCCGCGCGCTTCGCCGCATCATCATTCCGCAGGCCATGCGCTCGATCGTTCCGCCGACCGGAAATCAGCTGATCAGCATGATCAAGGCGACCTCGATCGTCAGCGTCATCGCCATGGCCGACCTGCTTTATTCGGTGCAGTCGATCTACAACCGCACCTTCGAGATCGTGCCGATGCTGCTCGTCGCCGTCCTCTGGTACCTGCTCATCACATCGGTCCTGAATGTCGGCCAAACCTACATCGAGCGCTATTACAGCCGCGGCGATCGCCGCACAGGCGCCGCCAAGCCGGCAAAGGAAACGGCCATCATGGCACAGGCAACGGAGGCAGGCGCATGAACGAGATCGCCACTATCGAGCCGCTCGTCAAAGCACGCAATGTCCACAAGTCCTTTGCAGATCTCGAAGTGTTGAAGGGTATCGATCTCGATGTCGCACCCGGTGAGGTCGTCGTCGTCCTTGGACCCTCCGGCTCCGGGAAGTCGACGTTCCTGCGCTGTATCAACCACCTCGAATCCATCAATCAGGGTTCGATCGAGGTGGACGGCGAACAGATCGGCTACCGCCTGCACAAGGACCGGCTGCTGCAGCTGTCGAACCATGCCATTGCCCTGCAGCGGCGCAAGATCGGCATGGTGTTCCAGCAGTTCAATCTCTACCCGCATATGACGGCGCTGCAGAACATCATCGAGGCCCCGGTCGGCATACACGGCGAGAGCCGAAAGGTAGCGACCGAAAATGCACTCAGGCTGCTCGAACGGGTCGGGCTCTCGGCCAAGGCCGACAGCTACCCGCGCCAGCTTTCTGGCGGCCAGCAGCAGCGCGTGGCGATTGCCCGCGCGCTGGCCATCAAGCCGAAGCTGATGCTCTTCGACGAACCGACCTCAGCACTCGACCCCGAGCTGGTCGGCGAGGTTCTCGCCACCATGCGGGATCTTGCAAACCAGGGTCTGACGATGATCGTCGTCACCCACGAGATTAGTTTTGCGCGGGAAGCAGCCGACCGCGTCGTCTTCATGGATGACGGCAAGGTCGTGGAACAGGGCAAACCGGAGGACGTGATCGGCAACCCGCAGCACTCCCGCACCAGAAGTTTCCTGTCGCGCTTCATCTAGCGCGGCGGCTCCCCATGCTCTTGCCCTGCAGGCTGGCTTTACCGTGAGCCGGCCGACGACACCCGCGCCCATCAAACTGGAATTGCCATGTCCCTCGACAATGATTTTGCCCGCCTCTCCGATTTCGAACCGATGGAAGCGGAGTTGACGGCCATCCGCCGGCATCTCCACGCCCATCCCGAGCTCTCCTTCGAAGAGGCCGAGACCGCGCGTTTCGTTGCCGAAAAGCTGGAATCCTGGGGTTATGAGGTGACCCGCAACGTTGGGGGCCATGGCGTGGTTGCGCGCATGACGGTCGGCGCCGGGAAGAAGAGCATCGCTATCCGCGCCGACATGGATGCCCTGCCGATCACCGAGGAAACCGGTCGCCCCTATGCCAGCACGGTTACCGGCAAGATGCATGCCTGCGGCCATGACGGCCACACGACGATCCTTCTCGGTGCCGCCGAATATCTGGCGCACACACGCCGCTTCAATGGCACCGTCAACCTCATTTTCCAGCCGGCCGAAGAGGCGGGTGCCCTGAGTGGCGCGCCCGCGATGATCGCAGACGGGCTGTTCGAACGCTTTCCCTTCGACGTTATCTTCGGCCTGCACAATCATCCCGGCGCGCCCGAGGGCACCTGGCTGATGCGGTCGGGACCGTTGATGGCGGCCGCCGATAGCGCCGAGATCATCATCAGGGGCAAGGGCGGCCACGCTTCGCGGCCGCATCTGACCGTCGATCCGGTGGTCGTTGCCTGCAACCTCGTCGTCAGCCTGCAATCGGTCGTCTCGCGCAGCATCGATCCGACACAGACCGCCGTCGTCACGGTCGGGGCGATCCATGCCGGCGAGGCCGCAAACGTTATCCCCGAAAGTGCAAAACTGCTGCTCAGCATTCGCTCCTTCGACCCGAAGGTGCGCGAGACGCTGGAGGCCAGGATCCGCAGGCTCGCCGAAACGATTGCCGACGGTTACGGCGCAACCGCGGAAATAGAATACACTCGCGGACACCCAGTGGTCGTCAATTCGGAAGCGGAAACCGAATTCGCCCGCATGGTCGCAGAAGAGCTCGTCGGTGCTGACAAGGTAGCTCTCTGCAACCTCATTCCCGGCAGTGAGGACTTCTCGCATTTCCTCGAGCACAAGCCCGGAAGCTTCCTGCGGCTGGGCAACGGCGTGGAATCCGCGATCCTGCACAGTGCCAAATACGACTTTGCCGACAAATCCCTGACGGCGGGCGCTGCGATGTGGGCGCGCTTGACCGAACGTTATCTCGACGACTGAGGCATAGGACGTGAACTCTCGCGCCCTTGCGTTCGTGGCGCAAACACTAAGAAGCCGTCCCGCGCTACCAGGCCGGAAACGGATCTTCGAGGGCGGCCCAATCACGCGGATCGGCGCTGGCGAGGCAATCGTCCAGCGCGGTCCGTACACCTGTCTCGTCCATCCCAACCCCGATGAACACCAGTTCCTGCCGGCGGTCGCCCCAGGCGCTGTCCCATCGGCTTTGCAGGTGCTGATGAAATTGCTGATGGCTCGGCCAGTCCTGCCGGGGAACAGCTGCCCACCAAAGCCCCATGGGTTCGCAGCGCCGCTGCACTCCTGCGGCCGACATAAGGCCCACATGACGCGGGCGCGTGGCAAGCCAGAAATGGCCCTTGGCGCGAAGCACTCCCGGCCAGGGCTCGTCCAGGAATGCCCGAAACCGCTTGGGGTCGAAGGGGCGCCTCGTGCGGTAGACAAAGCTCGATACCCCGTATTCCTCCGTCTCCGGAACATGTTCGCCCGGGCTGTACAATTCCTTGTGCCACAAAGGATGCGCGGCGGCCTTTTCTTCATCAAAGAGGCCTGTATTGAGGACGGTTGCCAGAGAAACTTTGCCGAGATCCGTCTCCACCTGACGCGCATCCGGGTTGAGAGACGCTACTATCTTGCGGATCTCCGCGCGGACCTCTTCACTCGCATCCGAGATCTTGTTGATCACGACGACATCGGCAAACTCGATCTGGTCGACCAGCAGGTCGATGAGGGTGCGCCGGTCCTCACCATCCCGTTGCAGGCCGCGGTCGGCAAGTAGATCGGCACTACTGTAGTCGGCTAACAGGTTTGCAGCGTCGACCACGGTAACCATCGTGTCGAGTCTGGCAAAATCGGAAAGCGAAATGCCGTTTTCATCGCAGAAGGAAAAGGTTGCCGCGATGGGGCGCGGCTCGGCGATGCCGGTGCCTTCGATCAGCAGATAGTCGTATCGCCCCTCTTCGGCCAGTCGCCGCACTTCCGTCAGCAGGTCGTTGCGCAGGGTGCAGCATATGCAGCCATTGCTGAGCTCGACCAATGTCTCCGTCGTATGCGACAGGTTGCAGCCGCCATCTCGAATGAGGCTTGCGTCGATGTTCACTTCGCTCATGTCGTTGACGATAACGGCGACCCGCAAGCCTTCACGATTGTTCAGGACGTGACTGAGAAGCGTCGTCTTGCCAGCGCCGAGAAAGCCGGCGAGCACGGTCACTGGGAGCCGCTCGGTCCTGTTCATCGGCATGTCCTAGATATGGACACCGAGAGCGATTGACGTTTGCATCGCATAAGCCTCATTCGAATCCTGTTTCTAATCTCCTTGCGATGGCTCATGCGGCGAGCTGCGGGCGGAAGATCACATCGGCATAGTAATTCGCTGAATCATAGGTATTGCTCGGGAAGAGTCCCGCGGTAGCGGACCCGCCATAGGCGTAGACGCCGTTGCCGCCGGCCGCGGCACTGGACTGGGCCGTCAGCGGACCATTTGTCACGGCATTGTTGAAGAAGGCGTCCGTCGCCACATAGGCACCGGTTG